>JAKDIE010000030.1 GCA_030450655.1 Ruaniaceae bacterium | reverse complement strand
CGCCGCATCCCCCACCCTGTCCCGGCAATGAAACACGCGAACACGAGGACGATGATCCTCCAGTCGCGCGCACCACCCGCAGCGCCCACGCCGAACATGACGGCGAAGACGGCGAGGAGCTTCTGTCCATCGTTGGCGCCGTACGCCACCGCGGTCGCCACCAACCCTGTCGAGCGCTGCCAACGCAGTGCGCGCTCGAGGTGGCGCCCCCGCGTTGCCGTGACGAGCCGCGTGAGAACGAGCGCGAGTAGGAGCGCCACCATTGGCCCCGCCGCTGCGAGGACCAGGACGCGAACGATCCGCTCGCTCTCGAACGCGCCGAGCGCGAGTTGCGCGCCCGCCGTCGCCCCAACGAGGGCCAGTGTGATCGACGTGGGGATTCCGGAGGCCGTGGAGATCAGCAAGGTGATGATGGTGGCGAGGAGCAACACGGCGAGACCCGTCCCCGTCGTTCCGGCCGCAGCAGTGAACATGCCCGCCAGAGTGTCCGCGACGGCGGACCATCCCAGGAGCGGGATCGTCACTGTGGCGGTCGCGAGCACGAGCGGCGGTAACCACGCATTGCGATCCATTGCCCGTATCGCGAGCGCCACCAGCGGCGAACCGTCGTTCCGCCCCACCATGACCGCGAAGGCGAGCGCGAGGAAAGCCGTGAGGTACTCCATTCCACCTCCACTTCCCCGTGGCGCTCCGTCGCAGCACCCGGCCCGGTCCTGCCTCGCCAGGGTCCCGTTGCGGATACTCGCTGCAGGACTCGACGCCAACTGAGGAACCTCGCCGCCGTGTCATCGATCGACGAGTGGCCGGGGAGCCATAAGCCCTCTATTCTGCCGCACTGCGGCTGGTTTGGCTCACCAAAGCACCGAGTGTCATCACATCGCCGTTCATCCCCGAGAATCCGATGAGCGGGATAGCGTTGAGATATTCCAGCGAACTAAAGGAGACGCGCAATGGCACGCATTTCAGACCTCACCCTTGAGCAGAAGGCCACCTTCGTGACCGGCGCCGGATTCTGGAGCACGCAGGGCTACCCCGAGGCCGGCATCGAACGCGCCGTGGTATCCGATGGCCCACACGGTCTGCGTTTCCAGGACGATAGCGGCGGCTCGGATCACCTGGGGCTCAACGCCTCACAACCCGCAACAGCCCTGCCTGCGGAGGCCGCAACCGCGTCCACATGGAATCCCGAAACCCTACGCAAGCTTGGCGACGTCCTCGCATTCGATGCGCAACGGCTCGGTGTAGACATCGTGCTCGGCCCCGGAGTCAATATCAAGCGTTCACCCCTCGGTGGCCGTAGCTTCGAGTACTTCGCCGAAGACCCGCACCTGGCCGGCCGCCTCGGTGCCGGCGTCGTCCAGGGCCTGCAAGAACACGGTGTGGGCGTGAGCGTGAAGCACTTCGCCGCGAATAACCAGGAAACGGATCGCATGACGATCAGCGCCGACATCGATGAGCGGACTCTGCGCGAGATCTACCTGGCGGCCTTTGAGTACATCGTGAAGACCACCCGGCCTGCCACCCTGATGTGCGCGTACAACAAGATCAATGACGTGAAGGCGTCCGAAGACCACTGGCTTCTGACCGAAGTGCTGCGAGACGAGTGGGGCTTCGACGGCTATGTGATGTCCGACTGGGGTGCCGTGGACTCCATGCCGAAATCCGTTGCCGGTGGTCTCGACTTGACGATGCCCCACGCGGGCGCGGCGGCGATCCAGTCGGTGGTCACGGCGGTCGAGAACGGCACGCTCGAGGAGTCACTGCTCGATCAGGCCTGCGAGCGCATCGTCTCGGTGCACGAGCGGCTTCGCGCGAGCCTGAAGCCGGTGGAGGGGATGACGGCGCAGCGTGCCCACGAGATCGCCCGTGCCGCGGCCGCCGAATCCATCGTGATGCTCAAGAACGACGCCGATACCCTGCCCCTCGCGAACAATGGCGGCACGATCGCTGTGATCGGGGAGTTTGCACACAACCCCCGCTACCGCGGTGGTGGTTCCTCACAGGTTTCCCCGACTCAGCTCGATACCCTTCTCGATTCGCTGCCGGGTGCCACCGAGCGCACAGTCACCTTCGCACCGGGCTTCACGTTCTCGGACGACGACGATCCTGGCCTGCGCTCCGAAGCTGTGGCAGCTGCGTCCGGTGCGGAGGTCACGATTCTCATGCTCGGGCTACCGGACTCGTACGAGTCCGAGGGCTTCGACCGATCACACATGAGCCTGCCGGCCACGCAGCTCGCCCTCCTCAAGGAGATCGCGGAGGTGACAGAGTCGCTGATCGTGGTGCTCACGAACGGCGCAGTCGTGGACATGAGTGAGATCACGCCCCGCGCGGATGCCATCCTCGAGGCGTGGATTGGTGGCCAGGCCTCGGGCTCGGCACTCGCCGACGTGCTCGTGGGTGCGGTGGAACCGGGCGGACGGCT
This sequence comes from Ruaniaceae bacterium, assembly GCA_030450655.1. Lineage (GTDB taxonomy): Bacteria > Actinomycetota > Actinomycetes > Actinomycetales > Actinomycetaceae > KH17. The sequence continues at coordinate 7,435 of JAKDIE010000030.1, read as the reverse complement.
CGCTGAGACGATTCCGTTACGGATCGAGGACACACCCGCTCACCTGAACTGGCCCGGTCACAACGGCCACGTTCTCTACGGCGAGCGAGTGTACGTGGGCTACCGCTACTACGACACCCTCGGCATCGAGGTCGCCTACCCCTTCGGATTCGGGCTCGGCTACACGACCTTCGAGCGTCACGGGGTTTCGGTGGAGGTACCCGATCCGTCGGTCGCAGCGGCGCGCGTGCGGCTCACGGTGGCCAACACTGGCGAGCGCCGCGGCAGCGACGTGGTCCAGGTCTACGTCCACGCACCGAACTCGCGGGTAGATCGTCCACGGCACGAGCTGCGAGGCTTCGCGAAGGTGACGTTGGATCCGGGCGAATCGCGCGAGGTCAGTATCGAACTCGACGATCGCGCCTTTGCCTACTGGGACGAAGAGTGGGTTGTGGAGCCCGGCGAATACCTCGTGGAGGTGGCAGAGTCCTCACGCAGCATCTACTCGTCACACACGATCACCCTCGAGGTTCCGGAGCTGGCGCGCCCGCTCCACTACGACTCCACGCTCCTCGATTGGATGGAGCACCCCGTGGGTTCGCAGGTGCTCAGCGCGGTCATGGCGGCCGCGGGTCCAGCTGTTGCGGGCGTACTGGACGATCCGGACCTGATCGGCGTGGTGGGCGGCATGCCCATGCGGAAGTCGCTCTCGATGTTCGCGGGCGAAGGCGATCCGGACACGGCGTACGCGGCGCTCCTCGCACAGGTGGACGCCCAGATGGGTAGTTAGCGAAGCATCTCGGCGACCGCGAAGCTCATCTCCAGCGCCTGCTGGTGGTTGAGCCTCGGGTCAACGAGCGTCTCGTAACGATCCTTGAGGGTTTCGTCACTGAGGTCTTCGGCTCCGCCGAGGACCTCAGTGACGTCATCGCCGGTGAGCTCAACGTGAAGGCCTCCGGGGACTGTTCCCGCGGCATCGTGCACCTCAAAGAAGCCCTTCACCTCGTCCAGGACCGTGGAGAAGCGGCGCGTCTTGTAACCGGTCGAGGAGACGATCGTGTTGCCGTGCATCGGATCGCAGATCCACGTGACGGGCGTGCCGTGGGCCTTGACGGCCTCGACGAGCGGCGGCAAAGTGTCACGAATTATCGAGGCGCCCATCCGGGTGATGAGCGAAAGGCGGCCCTCTTCGCCGTCGGGGTTCAATCGATCGATCAACGCCACAAGCTCGTCCGGCGTGATGGTGGGGCCGATCTTGCAGCCGATCGGGTTGCGCACCTGGGAGAGGAGCTCCACGTGGGCGCCATCGAGCTGGCGCGTGCGCTCACCAATCCACAGGAAGTGCGCGGAGGTTGAGTAAGGGAGGTCCGTGCGGGAGTCGATGCGGGTCAGTGCCCGCTCGTACTCGAGCACGAGCGCCTCGTGGGCGGAGAAGAAGTCCACTGTGCGCAGCGCATCGAAGTCGACGCCCGCGGCCTCCATGAACCGCACGGCGCGATCGATCTCCGCGGCGAGCATCTCGTACCGCGCGTATGCGGGGTTGCGCATGAATCCGCGATTCCACTCGTGCACGCGGCGCAGGTCCGCGAAGCCGCCGTACGTGAACGCGCGGATTAGGTTCAGCGTGGCGGAGGAGGCGTTGTAGGCGCGCAGCATCCGATTGGGATCCGGGATGCGGGACTCGGGGGTGAACTCGAAGCCATTGACGCAATCGCCGCGGTACGCGGGGAGTTCGACGCCCTCGCGCACCTCGGTGTCCGAGGAACGCGGCTTGGCAAACTGTCCGGCCATGCGGCCCATCTTCACGATGGGGAGCGAGGCGCCGTAGGTCAGCACCACGGCCATCTGAAGGATCGTCATCACGTTGCGGCGGATGTGATCGGCCGTGACGTCCCGGAAGGACTCGGCACAGTCTCCGCCCTGGAGCACGAATGCCTCGCCGCGCCCCGCCTGGGCGAGGAGGGCCTTCAGGTTGTCCGCCTCGCCTGCAAACACCAGGGGCGGGGCAATGCTAAGTTCGGCGATGGCTTCGCGGAGCTTGTCCTGATCGGGCCACGTGGGCTGTTGCACCGCGGGCCGGTCACGCCAGCGATCGAGCGCGCTCGTGTCCACCATCGGTCCACCTTCCAGTTTGCTTGGGCGTCGTTACTGCGAATGACATTACCTGAGGCGCGCGGCTTCGGCGTTCGGGCGTCCACGGGGGCACATCTGCGCCCGCCGCACGCGGGGCACTAGATGGCCGTTCGGGCGGCCGCGTGGGCGATGCCCAGCCACGTGTGCCGGTTGTTCCACCAGCACCAGCCGAGCTTTGGCGCGTTCCGGTTGGCCGCGCCATCACGCCCCGTACCGTTGCTGATCCACAGCGCGGGCGTACGCGCGTCGAAGCCACCCCGAGCCTTGGGCTTTCGCGAACCAATCGTCATGAAGCAGCGGTTGCGTTCCAGGAGTTCCGGCCGCTGGTAGAGCCAGAAGATGCCCTCGATCATCGTGAGTGGCACACGTCCGACGGCGCTGATCGCCTCGAGCGCTTCTGCTGGCGACGCATTGGCGAACTCGTCCCCGCGCTGGGGGTCGTGAACGGTGTACCACTCCCCACCCGGTAGCAGGATCGAATCTGAGTTAGCACCACCGGTGACCGCGAAATCCGCAGCATCCGTGAAGTCCTCGACCACGAACCCCGGCTTGCCCCCGTGCGTCACGAGGGCCATCAAGTCCGAGTAACTGCATGGAACCGACGCAGGCATGAGGAGACCACCGCCGTCGTCGGCCTGCGCCGCAGCCGCCGCGCGCACCTGCTCCTCGGATTGCCCCAGTAGCTCATGGACCCCGAGCCCGATCAACCGCTCCGCCTGCTCATTCATCGGAGCACGCTACCACGGGGTGGGAACTCGCCCGAGCGATCAGACCAACGGGTAGACGGACGCGTAGCCGTCGGGAACATCCGCCACCGGGGTGTCATAGACGCGCACCACGTTCCGCGGGGAGTCGTACCTGGGCCAGCCGGGGTCGCCGTCGGACACGAACTCCACGGCGCGCGCGTGCAGTTCGTCCGCGAGAGCCTGCGGCGGGTTCGGGCCCGTCAGCGCCGCAATCGCGGGACCGTCCAGGCAGTCGAAGAAGAACGGGACATCGAGGCAGTGACCGGCCAATCCGAACTTCCCCGAGGGCCACGCGAACTGGTACACCCACGTGGGCCCGGCCCCGCGAGCAGCCACGATCCGCAACAGGGGCGCCGTGAACATCTGGTCCGAGAGCGCGCGGCCGGCCAGGAAGTGATTTCCTTTCGCCGTCACATCGCGATTCGCGGCGAGATACGCCGCGCGCGCCGCCTTCGGCACCATCATCTTCGCAAGCAGCATCCGCTTTGGAACCAAACGCAGCGCCCGGTCCGCGCCCTCCAGCGCCATCGTGAACTCATCGCGCGCCGCACCGGCCACCAGCGGCTTGCCCGCGCCAACTCCGGCGAGGATCGATTCCCGCGTGGGCCGCACGAGCAGATCGCCGTCCACCTGGGGGCCGAACGCTAGTCCGTCCTCGATGACCGAGCCCAACGCGTCGGGGCCGAGCTCGGTCGCCTTCTTCTGCGCCTCGAGGATGCGCTCCTCGGGAATGGACGCGAATCCGGCCCGCGTGGCCGGGACCTCCAGCTCGCGTGCGATGCTCTCGCTGAGAGCCTTCGCCCGCGCCTGAGAGACATCCGCGAGCGCACCCGAGAGCGAGTACACGCCGTGGAAGAGGTGCTGCGCCTTCTCCATTCCGAGCAGAGTCAGTACCGCACCGCCGCCGGCAGACTGGCCCGCGATCGTCACCCTCCCCGGGTCTCCGCCGAACGCCGCGATGTTCTGCTGTACCCATTCGAGCGCCAGGAGCCAATCGCGCACCCCGCGGTTCGACGGCGCACCGTCGATCCATCCGAAGCCGTCGAACCCCAGGCGGTACGAGAGCGTCACGGTGACCACGCCGTCGCGGTTGAAGTTGCGCCCGTCGTACCAGGGACTCGCGGGCGAACCAGCGAAGAATCCGCCGCCGTGAATCCACACGAGAACGGGCATGCCCTCGCCCGGCGCCGCGCCGATCGGCGAAGGGGTGTACACGTTCACGTTGAGCGTGCTCTCGCCGGGCACGCTCGGCTCGGGAATCAGCGTGACGCCGGGGTCCCCGCGTTGCGCGGTCGCACCGAACTCGAGGGCGTCGCGGACCCCCTCCCACGGCGCCTTCGGAACGGGTGAGGCGAAGCGCAGCTCCCCCACCGGCGGCTCGGCGAACGGGATCCCCTCGAACGCGGCCGAGGGAGCGTTGCCTAGCCCGCCGGTCGTATCCCGCCAGCGCCCCCGCACCACCCCTGCGCGTGTCGATACCTCAACGTATTCAGGCGTGCTCGTCATAGGTCCCATTCTGTCCCACCGCGGAGAGAACGGAAGCCAGACGGCGTTCGGCGGCCTACCTGCTCGTGAGCGGGATTCGAACCACGTCCGTCGAGTTGCCTGCCTGGTCGAGACCATAGATGCAGTAGGTTGCGGGAAGCTGATTCGCTTCGAGCATCAGAGGAATGACGAAGAAGTCCTGGAACTCGCTCGTGGCGGGGCACTCGGTATCACCCGGGACCCAGGTGAAGCGCACGGTACTGAGCTCCGGCGGGTTCAGGAACGGGTTGATCATGATGTTGCCGTCACCAATATCTTCCACGGACGCGCCCGGCTGGAACATGGGAGGAGTCTGGTCCACCTCGAAGATCACGGTTGCGGCGCCGTCGTAATCATCCTCGACTGCGGCACAGAGGGCGAAGAATCCCTCCTCGGCGGGGAGAGTGACCGGCAGCACCAGGCCGTCCTCCCACGGGTACGTCACCGCGGGGACTGTCACCGACTCGGCGCCGTCGTACGTCGCGGGATCAGTGCACACGGCTGAGCGATCGAGCGGCACCAGCGCCGTGCGCACCTGCGCGGAGGCACCCACTGACGGGTTGAGCGCCAGGTTCACCTCGGGAACCTGACCTGTGGCGTCCGGCAGATCACCGCCACGGAATATCCCTCCACCGCGGTTCGCCCACACGGAGGACACCTCGAGCGGGCAGTCGCCGCCGAGAGCGAACTCGCCAGTGGCACCGAAGCACTGACCAATCCCCGCTACAGAGACGCCGTACGACGTATCCTCGGCCCACACCAACCCGTCGTCACCGAACTCGCACGGGCGGTTCAGGAAGCACATTCCGCCGTTCTCCGGGGTCGAGCCCGCAGTGGTCGTGTTGATGACGGCGGCAATCGTGGGGGCACCCTCAGCGTCCACGCTCAGCAGCGGGGACCCGGACGACCCCTGCCGTACTCCGGGGCAATCGTTCGCCCAGGCGCCCTGCCACATCCAACGGAACTCGAGCAGGTCCGCCTGGCGCGCGAGCGTGCATTCGCCGCTGCGCAGAACCCAGTCTTCCGCCGGGATATCCTGCACCGGCGCGGCGATGTTGACGACGGGGGTGGCCGGATCTGGCTCATCGTCCACGATCGGGATCGGTTGGATCCCCAGTCCCTTCAGGTAGCCGAGGCTCTCCTCGAGCCGCACGATCGCCACGTCCTGCCCGCGCATCGTGGAGTACTCCAATCGCTCGGCGTTCACCACCACCGGAGTGGGATTGTCGAACGTGTCGAGGAAGTACCCGTAACCGAACCACTCCTCGTTCACGGTCACCTGCTGCGGAGCGCGGCCCACGTCACCGGTGCAGTGACCGTTCGTGATCAGGTACGCGGGGCCGTCGTCGACCCCGGTATCGATGAGGGTTCCCGTGCAGTTCGAGCCCATCTCCAGGCGCGCCACCCCTGTGATCTGCCCAAGGTCCGCGAGCGCGATCGGATCAGCGATCTCCGGGAGGTCCACACCCACGCCCGGAAGTTCGGGCTCGCCGGACTCCGGATCGGTCTCTCCGATCGCCGGTGGATCGTCACTGGTTGATGGCGTGCACGCCGCCACACCAGAAATGCCAAGGAGCGCAATCGCCCCTGCCGCCACGAAGCGTCTGAGTCTCATGAGTACAGACTCTAGAGGTTGCCTCGGACAATTGTCCGGAGAATCGCTAGTGTTCCGCGCCGGCAATCCGCGGGATCACGTCGAGCGCGAGGATCCGGCGCCCCTCCACCACGGCCACGCGGAACGTCACATCGCCGACGACGATCTCGTCGCCAACGCTCGCAAGCCGGCCCAGTTGGTCAAGCATGAAGCCGGCCGCGGTCTCGTAGTCGCCGTCGGTCAGTTCGACCCCGCTCTCCTCCTCAAATTCCTCGATCGTCAGGCGTGCATCCACGCGCATCACACCGTCCACTGCGGACGCGTGCGCCGGCTGGGCGTCGTCGTACTCATCGCGGATATCCCCCACGAGTTCCTCCACGAGATCCTCCAGCGTGACGATCCCATCGGTGCCGCCGTATTCATCCACAACAACCGCGATGTGCACGCCCTCACGCCGCATCAGCGAGAGCGCGGGGAGTAGTCGATTGGTGCTCGGTAGTAGCAGGATCTCCCGCATCAGATCACGCACGCGGGCACCCGCGGGCGCCCGCAAGAGGTCCCGCACATGCAGGAACCCGAGAATATCGTCGAAGTTCTCGCCGGTCACGGGATAGCGAGAATACGATCCGCCCGCCACCACCTCACTCGCTTCCTCCGCGCTCAGATCCGCGCGAATGAACGCAACCTCGGGCCGCGGCCGCATCACCTCGGCCAGCGAACGATCGCCGGCGTCGAGCACATCGCTCAGGATCTGGCGTTCATCGGGCGCGAGGCTCTCATGCCCGACAACGATCCCGCGTAACTCCTCGTCACTCATCTCCTCGCCGCGCGCGTTCGGGTCCATGCCGAGCAGCCGCACCACGCCATTGGTGGATGCCGAGAGCAACCACACCACGGGGCGCATCAGGCGCGCGAATCGATCGAGCGGCGGGCCCACCAGCCGCGCGAGCCGCTCGGAGTGCTGAAGCGCGATCCGCTTCGGGACCAACTCGCCGCGCACGAGCGAGAGGTACGCGATGGCGAGGGTGAGCACCACCAGTGCCATCGTCCCTGCGACTGCCTCAGGTATCCCCGCTCTCACCAGCAACGGAGCAAAGTCCGGGGCGAGCGTCGAGGCGCCGTACGCGGCCGAGAAGAATCCCGCCACGGTGACACCGATCTGCACGGCGGCCAGGAACCTGTTGGGGTCCCGGGCCAGGAGTGCGGTGCGAGCCGCCCCTCCGCCCTCCCTCTCCATACGGTCGATCTGGCCCTCGCGAAGGGACACGAGCGCGAGTTCGGTCGCGGCGAAGACCCCTCCAATGAGGACGAAGACGACCACCAGCAGGATGTTGAGCCAGGTTCCCTGATCCATCAGGAGATCCTCCCCCGCATCGAGTGCCGAGGGCCGCTGGTACTTCGTCCGTCGTCGTCCATGTCACTAAGTGAACCGATCACTGGGGTGGACCGTCAAGAACGG
>JAKDIE010000029.1 GCA_030450655.1 Ruaniaceae bacterium | reverse complement strand
AGCGGTTGACGGCGTGTACTCCACGGGCGGGGACATCACCGCTGCGATTCTCGACGAGCTTGGCAGCGACGGCGTGGAGATCCACGGCGAGGTGATCCCGCTGGCGGTCTCCGGCGAAGTTGTGGGCGGACCATGGGCGGGCCTATCGATCGTGACGAAGGGCGGACTCATCGGCGATGCCGATACCGCCATCAAGTGCATCGACGAGATCGCCAACGTTGCCGCGCAACGCAGCAAGTGGGTGCGGGCCGCCGCACCCGTGACTACCGAATAAGCAGCCACCCCACCAGGAGAGAAGAGTATGACTAAGACACCCGTCCTCGCAGTCTCAGTAGGCGATCCCGTCGGCATCGGGCCCGAGATCACCGCGAAGACATTAGCGGAGTTCGCAGGAACACCCGAGCACCACGGAATCGCCGTGGGAGAAGCGGTTGCCATGCGCGCGGCAGTCAAGGCCCTCGGCCTCGATGTTGAGGTGCGCGTTGTGGACAACTGGGACACGCCGTCGGCAGGAGAAGGCGTGATCGACGTGTTCGATACGAACACGCTCGGTGGCGAGATGCTCGAATGGGGCAAGGTGGACGCACGCGCCGGCCGCGCCGCAGTCGCAGCCATCGAGACGGCCACTGCCGCAGCGATGGATCAACTCGTGGACGGCATCGTCACGGGTCCCATCAACAAAGAGGCCATCTGGGCCGCCGGCAGCAAGCACCTCGGCCACACGGAAATGCTCGGTGAACTTACCGGCGTCTCCAAGCAGGACACCATGTTCGTGGTGCGCAACGAGAGCAAGGGTGGCCACCACCTGCGTATCTTCTTCGCCACACGGCACCAGTCGTTGCTGGACGCGATCAAATCGATCAACATCGAGAATCAGATAGGTTCGATCGAGCGCGCGTACCGAGCACTGCAGGTATTCGGCGTTCCGGAGCCCCGTCTCGCTACCGCAGCCATCAACCCGCACGGCGGCGAGAATGGCCACTTCGGCAACGAGGAGATCGATGTGCTGCGGCCGGCGGTTGCGGCCGTCAACGAGAAGGGGCTCGGCGTGGCCGGCCCGATTCCCGCGGACTCCGTGTTCCACCACGGTCTGATCGGGCGCTACGACGGGATCCTTTCGCAGTACCACGATCAGGGCCACATCGCCGCGAAGACGTACGACTTCGATGGCACGATCTCGGTGACCGTTGGCCTGCCGATTCTCCGTACCTCGGTGGATCACGGCACGGCGTTCGACATCGCAGGTACAGGTAAGGCTGACCACGGCACGATGCGCTCCGCGTACCTCGCCGCCGTGGACTACGCTCCATTCGTGGACGGGATTCGGGCGGAGTATCTGCCGAAGTAACGACGCCTCGGAGGGGGCAATTCATGGGCACACGGCGATCGGCCACGTACCAGCGCCAGGAGGAGATCAAGAATCTCGTCCGGACCGGTGTGCGGCGCGTGGACGAGATCGCCGAGATCGTGGGAGTCTCGCCCTCGACCGTTCGCCGCGATCTCATGTATCTGGAGGACGAGGGCAAGGTGACTCGAACTCTCGGCGGTGCGCTCCCGGGACTCAACGTCCACGAACGCGCACTTTCCGAGCGTGAGTCCGTTGCCGTGGTCGCGAAGGCGGCGATCGGCGCGGCCGCAGCGGGTCTCCTGCCCACGAACGCCACGACCGTGTTCGTGGACGCCGGATCCACGTGCGCGCAGGTTCTCCCGCACCTGCGCGCACGCGGTGGCCTCACTGTGGTAACACGGGGCCTCGAGATTGCCCTTGCGCTGGCCGATGAACCGAACGTGGACGTGATCGTCGTGGGCGGGAAGGTCTACCGAAAGAGCCACGGGCTCGCGGGAGTCCTCACCACGCAGGCCCTTGAACGCCTCTACGTGGACATGGCGTTTCTCGGGTGTGACGGCGTTCACCCCACCAACGGGGTGGGGGAGCCCACCATGGACGAGGCTCACACGAAGGGTGCGGTTGCTGTGCGCGCGGGTTCCGTGGTCGTCCTCGCGCATGCGGAGAAGCTCACCTCCCCGCAGGCCGCGTGGGCGCCGTTGCCTCCGGGCTGGACGCTCGTGACCGATGAGGCCTCGGCCACGGTGCTGGCGCCGTACACCCGTGCGGGCGTGCAGGTGATCACGGCGCGGCCGGAGGATTACTCCCGAGCCATCGGGAACGCTCCCACCGCGCTCAGAGCCATCCGTTAGCCTCCGCCACCTGGATGGCCTCGGCGCGCGTGTGCGTTGAGGTTTTGCCGATTGCGCTCGAGAGATGATTGCGCACGGTGCCGGGGGAGAGGAACACGCGCCGCGCCACCTCGCGCACTGGGGCGCCGTCTCTGCCCGCGCGCAGCACCTCCTGTTCGCGCTCCGAGAGCGGGTTGGCGCCACTCGAGAGAGACTCAACGGCCAGATCCGGATCCACGGCGCGCAGCCCCGCATGGACGCGTCGCACAGCATCGGCGAGCGCCGCGGCGGGGGAGTCCTTCACCACGAAGCCGTTGGCGCCCGCCTCCAGCGCCCGGCGCAGGTACCCCGGCCGCCCGAACGTTGTCACGATCAACGAGCGGCACTCCGGCACCTCGCGCGAGAGGCGCGCCGCCGCCTCGATCCCGTCGAGGCCAGGCATCTCGATATCGAGCATGGCCACCTGCGCACCGGACTCTCGCGCCGCCGCCACCACCTGATCGCCGCGGCCCACCTGCGCCACTACCTCGATGTCACCCTCGAGGTCCAGCAGCGCGGCGAGTGCCCCCCGCACCAGCGCCTGATCGTCGGCAAGGAGAACCCGAATCACGCCGTCACCTCCACGATCGTCCCGCCGGGCTCGCGCGTACTCACCAGGAGCGTGCCGCCGGCCTCCTCGACCCGCTCCCGCAGCCCGCGCAGGCCGTTCCCAGCAAACGGGGAGGTGGCTCCGCGCCCGTCGTCAGCGATCGAAAGCCGGGAGGTGCCGATCTCGATCCAACAGTTCTCGGCACCGGAGTGGCGCAGCACGTTCGTGGTCGCCTCACGCACAACCCAGGCGAAGAGCATACGCAGGCGCGGCTCCACGATGGTCACATCCTCCGGCGCTGCGACGGTGATCCCCGCATCGTTCAGAGCCGCGGTGGCCCCCGCGATCTCGGAGTCCAGGCGCCGCGCGCGCAGCGAACCCACCGTATGCCGAACCTCCGTGATCGCCTCGCGGGAGAGTGCCTGAATCTCGGCCAGTTCCGCCCGCGCCCGCGCGGGATCTGCATCCACCAGCTTCTCGGCGAGTTCCGCCTTCACGGTGATTGCGGTGAGCGTGTGCCCGAGGAGATCGTGCACGTCCCGGCCCACCCGCTCGCGTTCCTGGGCCATCACCAACTGCTTCTCCGTTTCCTGATGCCTCTCCCCAGACTCGGCGGCTGTGCGGGCCACGGTCAGGCCGATCCCGAGTATGACGGCGAGCGCGGCCAGGAACCACCACTGCGCAGTCTCGCCGCTCGTGAACACCACGAGCAGCATCACGGCGAGCGCCGCCGTTGCGATCCCCATCGACACCCTGTAAGGGAATGCCCAGATGGAGTACGACATGATGAAGATCAGGCAGGTGAGCGGTCCGTTGAGGCCCGCAACTGGGTACGAAATCGCCGCGAGAACGGCCAGAACCACGATCACCGCAACCGGCCGCCGCGCAACGTGCGTCCAGGACGTGTCCAGGTAGCCCCACATGTACACGATCGCGAAGACAACCAAGCACGCGATCGTCGCCACCCGAGCCCACAACGCCGCTTCCGAGGTCCACGCGGTGATGATCGGGAACGCCAGAAAGATGATCCAGATGCCGCCGAGAAGGAGGGACGTGCGTTCCCAGGGGTCGGGCTGGGACTCTGGGTTCGCCGTCGGGCTCGAATTGGACGTCCTCATTGCCGTTCGCGCCCCTTGCGCACCAACAGCACCGAGGTCACCGCGAAGATCGTCACCCACACGCCAACGTTAGCGAGAATCTGCCAGAGAGGTTCCTCGATCAGGGCATCCGAGTTCATCGCAACCGTGTACCCCTCGGTGAGCGGGCGCCGTGCCAGCGCCGCGATGCCATAGAGAGGCGTGAACTTTGCGAGCGTGAGCATCCACCCACCCAGTGGCACGAACACGTTGCCGAGGAACCCGAAGATCACCACGAGCCCAGAGGACACGCCGACGGCGTTCTCGGACTTGAAGAGTGAGCCCACCGTGAGGCCGTAGAGGGAGAAGAGCATGGCGCCGAGTAGGACCAGTGCCGCCGAGGATGCCCAGACCCACCACAGTGCCTTCGCGTTCGTGAAGAAGCCGATTGCGTAGATCAGCGTGACGGGTAGTGCCGCTTGGATCACCCCGATGGCCACCTTGACGGCGATGAATCGGGAATCCGGCATCGGGGTGAGGCCAAGTTGGCGGCCCCAGCCCTGCATGCGTTCGATGGCGGCGAGCCCGCCCACTCCCGTGGTGGCAGTGACGGCTCCGTACGCGGCCATATTGATCATGATGTAGGCCGAGACGTTCCCATTGCCGATATCGAAATCGCCGTATTCCATGGTGATGCCGAAGATGACGAACATGAACGCCGGGATTCCGAGCGTGAAGAAGAGCGAGAACGGATCGCGCAGGACCCGGCGAAGTTCGAGTGTGAAGTATGTGCCCATCTCAGGCCTCCTCAGTGAGAGTCATGAACGCCGATTCGAGAGAGGGTGCGGCAACTTCGATATCGCGCCCGCCCCACTCGAGAATCGGGGTGAGCAGCGAATCGGAGTCCGTGGTCTCGACCGTGAGGCGGCCGTTTCCGTTGGTCACGGAGGTGACGGCGGGCATCGCGGCGAGGCGTTCGGCCAGTGAACGATCAGAAGTGCGGAACGTGATCGTGCGGATGCTGGTCAGGGCTCGGATTTCCTCGGTGGGACCATCCGCGATGACTTCGCCGCGGCTCATCAGGATGATCCGATCCGCGAAGGACTGCGCCTCTTCGAGGTAGTGCGTGGCAAAAAGGACTGTGCGGTGTTCCTCTGCGCGCATCGACTGCCAGAAAGCGTGCCGGGCGTTCACGTCCATCCCCGCTGTGGGTTCGTCGAGGATCAGCAGCTCCGGATCCGCCACCAGGGCGAGAGCGAACTTCACGCGCTGCTGCTCCCCGCCGGAACACTTCGAGATGCGCCGCGCGGCGATGCTGGTGATGCCTGCGCGCTCGAGGGCCGAATCGACCGGGGCCGGTGCGGCGAACTGCGCGGCGATGACCTCCACGGTCTCGCGCACGGTGATGTCACGTAGCAGTCCGCCGGTCTGCAGGACGGCGGAGACCTTCTCGCGTCGCACGGCCTCGCGTGGGCTCATCCCGAACACCTGGGCAGTGCCGGAGGTGGGCTGAGTGAGCCCGAGGATCATGTCGATCGCCGTGGTCTTCCCCGCGCCGTTCGGGCCGAGGAGTGCAACCACCTCGCCCACCTCGACCGTCAGGTCGAGGCCGCGGACGGCGCGCACGGGCTCTTTCGCGTGTGGGTTGAATGTCTTGGCGAGCTGCTGTGCCGAGATAGCTATGTCCATGCCCCCAGCATGATGCCGATGCTGTGCCGGTGACTATCCCGCCCTGTCACGAAGGCGCAGTGACAGATGTCATTGGGGTTCTGGAAGCGAGGTGGACGGGCGAGAGACGAGGTGGGGAGACCGGCGGTTAGTCCCACTTCAGGGCGCGGGACGCCAGCCAGCCGAGTACCGCCGCCCACGCGGCGAGGACAAGCGCGCTCACCGCGTCGAATGAGCCGAGTGTGGCGGCGCGCAGACCCTCACCGAGCGCGCCCGGCGGCAGGAATCCGAAGACGCCGAGTTGCGGCGGCAAGAGCGCACCGGCCACCAGCATCAGGATCCACAACAGATTGGCGACCGCGATGACGGCCTCTGCGCGCATGGTCCCGCCAATGAGGACGGCGAGGCCCACCCCCGCCACCACGCCCAGCACCACGAAGCCGGCGACGTAGAACCAGTTCACTGGCTCGCGGATCCCTAGGAGCCACGCGGCGATCGCCAGTGTGATGGTCTGGAGTGCAGCGATGGCAACGATCGCGATCGCCTTGCCGCCGAGCAGCCCGGCCGGCCCGATCGCCGTGGTGGCGAACATGCGCAGCACCCCGTAGCGGCGGTCCATCGCCAGTCCGATTGCCTGGGAGGTGAAGGCCGAAGCCAGCACGGCCATCGCGAGTGCTCCAGCGAGGGCAAATCGGGGATCGGCGAGGCCGAACGCGTCGAAGCGAAGCAGTCCGATGAGCGCAAGAACTGGCAGCGCGAACGAGATCAGGAGCTGCTCGCCGTTGCGCATCAGGGACCTGAGCTCCCAGGAACTGTGGATCCACATTCGCTTCACGATGAGGCCTCCTCTCGCGTGAGCTCGAGGTAGACCGATTCGAGCGTGCGTGGCGAGAGTTCCACGTGAGCTTCGGGCGCACCGGCGTCGACCAGTGCCTGCGTCAGTTGCCCGAGCGTCCGCGCGTCCGACCATTCGACGAAGGCCTCGCCATCCACGGAGGTGCCCGTCACGCGCTCGAGCACCTGGGAGATCCGTCCAGGATCCGCGCCCGTGACCCGTAGCCGATAACCGTGCGCGAGCTCTCCCACGGCCCCGGCCGCGACGACACGTCCGCCGGCCATGATCACCACGTGATCTGCGAGTGCCTGGGCTTCGTCAATGTGATGGGTGGTGAGCACCACGGAGGTCCCTGCGGCACGTTCCTCGCGCAGTAGCTCCCAGCAGGTGCGGCGGGCGTGGGGGTCCACCCCCGAGGTTGGCTCATCGAGGAACGCCAACTGCGGTTTACCAGCCAGTGCGCACGCGACGGCCAGGCGCTGCTTCTGCCCGCCGGAAAGTCGCCGAACCTGGGTGTCGAGCGCATCGTCGAGCGCCAGCGCGCCGGTGAGGCGGGCGAGATCCGCACGAGGTGAGTAGAACCGTGACACGTGTCGCAAAACCTCGCGGCCGGTGGGGGCCATCGGAAGGCCGCCCGATTGCACCATCACGCCCACGTGTTCACGTAGCCACTGATCGTCGGCAGCGTTCTTACGTTCCCGCCCAAGCACGACGGCGCGCCCCGAGTCCGCGCTTCGCAGCCCCGAGCAGCACTCGAGCGTGGTGGTCTTTCCCGCGCCATTCGGCCCCAAAACGGCCGTGATCGCTCCCTCAGGCGCGGCAAACGTGACCTCGCGTGCGGCGCGGACATCCTCGGCGCGACGCCTTCGGTAGGTCTTGGTCAAATCGATGACGTCGAGCGCGGGCACCAGGCAAGCCTAGCCCGGAATATGCCCGAGGCTGATCGAAGTAAGGCACGCCTCAGTTGCGTCCCGGCATTTTAGCAACAACAATGTATGTAAATGTGGAAGGAGGGACCATGGAGAAGACTCGCGAACAGATTCTCGACATGATTGTTCGCCTCGGCCCCATCACATCATCGGAAATCGCGCAGCGCCTTGACCTCACCTCGGCGGGAATTCGCCGCCACGTGGTTGCACTGGAGGACGATGCCCTGATCATTGAGCATCGCGCCACCGGCATCATCGAGCCGCGCCGAGGGCGCCCTGCGCGCTACTACGTGGCCACGGACGACGGCCGGGAGCACCTCTCGGACGCGTACGCGGATCTTGCGTCAACGGCGCTTGGATACTTAGCGACGGTGGCGGGAGACGATGCGATCCAAGGCTTCGCCACAGCCCACTTTGCCGAACTCGAGGAGCGGTACGCGCCCGTAGTCGAGGCCGCGGGGCACGCACCGATCGATCGCGCGCGGGCCCTTTCGGACGCGTTGACGCGGGACGGCTACGCCTCCACGATCCGCGATATTGGGCCGAACCACTTCGCGTTGCAACTCTGCCAGGGAAACTGCCCCGTGTTGAAGGTCGCAGAGGACTTCCCGCAGATCTGCGACGCAGAGACTAAGGTGTTCTCTCGGCTGCTGGGCGTCCACGTCCAGCGGCTCGCAACTCTCGCCCAGGGCGAGCACGTGTGCACCACCCACGTTCCACTGTCCGTCCGACCCAAAGGAAGTTCATGACGTCACCTATCCCCACAACCGAGCCGATGACTCAAGATGAGACCATCGCCTCGATTGGGAACTACAGCTTCGGCTGGCACGACGAGGACGTAGCGGGCGCCACCGCTCGCCGCGGCCTGAGTGATGCCGTCGTCCGCAACATTTCCGCGCTGAAGAGTGAACCCGAATGGATGCTGAAGCGCAGGCTGAAGGCGCTGAGCCTCTTCGACAAGAAGCCAATGCCTGCCTGGGGTGCGGATCTTTCGGGAATCGACTTCGACAACATCAAGTACTTCGTGCGCTCCACGGAGAAGCAGGCGACCACGTGGGAGGAACTCCCCGAGGACATCAAGACCACGTACGACCGCTTGGGGATTCCGGAGGCCGAACGCCAGCGTCTCGTTGCCGGCGTTGCCGCACAGTACGAGTCCGAGGTCGTGTACCACCAGATCCAGGAGGAGTTGGAGGCGCAGGGCGTCGTCTTCCTCGACACGGACACGGGGCTGAAGGAATACCCCGAGATCTTCGAGGAGTACTTCGGTAGCGTGATCCCTTCGGGTGACAACAAGTTCGCTTCTCTGAACACGGCCGTGTGGTCCGGTGGATCCTTCGTGTACGTCCCGAAGGGCGTGCACGTGGAGATCCCGCTTCAGGCATACTTCCGTATCAACACGGAGAACATGGGCCAGTTCGAGCGCACGCTGATCATTGCGGACGAAGGCTCCTACGTTCATTACGTCGAAGGCTGCACGGCCCCGATCTATAAGAGCGATTCGCTCCACTCCGCTGTTGTCGAGATCATCGTGAAGAAGAACGCCCGCGTCCGGTACACCACGATCCAGAACTGGTCGAACAACGTCTACAACCTCGTCACCAAGCGTTCCACGGTCGAAGAGGGCGGCACCATGGAATGGATCGATGGCAACATCGGCTCCAAGGTCACCATGAAGTACCCGGCCGTGTACCTGATGGGCGAGCACGCCCGCGGTGAGACCCTCTCGATCGCGTTCGCCGGCGAGGGCCAGCACCAGGACACCGGTTCGAAGATGGTGCACCTGGCGCCGAACACGTCGTCGTCCATCGTCTCGAAATCCGTGGCACGCGGCGGTGGCCGCGCCTCATACCGCGGTCTCGTGCAGGTGATGGAGGAGGCCACTCACTCGAAGTCCAACGTGCTGTGCGACGCGCTCCTTGTGGACCAGATCTCCCGCTCGGACACATACCCCTATGTGGACGTGCGGGTTGACGACGTCGAGATGGGCCACGAGGCGACCGTCTCGAAGGTCTCCGAAGAGCAGCTCTTCTACCTGATGAGCCGCGGCATGCAGGAAACCGAGGCCATGGCGATGATCGTGCGCGGGTTCGTTGAGCCGATCGCGCGCGAACTGCCGATGGAATATGCACTTGAACTCAACCGGCTCATCGAGCTTCAGATGGAAGGATCAGTCGGCTAATGACCACAACCGACCACTCCCGCGCAGTTCTCGCGGGAGAGCACAGTCATGGCCTAGCGGCGGCGCCGCAGGCCTCGCGCGCCGCACGTACGCGCTCGTTCGAGGTGGCCGATTTTCCGCTCCCCACCGGGCGCGAGGAGGAGTGGCGATTCTCCGCGCTCGCGGCCCTCGCTCCGGCGCTTGAGGATGCGCCCTCGGAGCCCGGAGCCGCCGAGTTCATTGTGGACTTCGCTGGTACCCCCGAGCTTCCGAACCTCGCGCCCGGCCAGGCTCCTCGCGGACGCGGCCTCGTGCCCGGTGATCGCGGTGCCGTCGTCGCCTCGAAGAACACCGAGCGCGCCCTGCACGTACGCATCCCGGCGGATACGCGACTCGATGCCCCCGTACGCATTGCTGTGAAGGGGCAGATGGGCA
>JAKDIE010000274.1 GCA_030450655.1 Ruaniaceae bacterium | reverse complement strand
GAACTGTTCGAGTCCCTCACGTGGGTGCAGACCCATAAGGTGCGCGGCTTCCCGATCGGGCGCGGGGGGACCGAGTATTGGAGCGGCCTGCTCACGTGGATACGGGAAACCATGGCGGGGGCGGGCCTCGTCTCCCCGCATGACTTGGAGTTGGTGAGTCTCGTGGACACCGCAGAGGAGGCGGTGGCCGCCATCAAGGATGGCCTGAAGCGTCTCGTCGACTCAGCTGATTCTGCGGAATCGGCCAAGTAGGCGCTGCCCACGAACGCTCTCCCACCGCGTCACGTAGCACTCGGCGGGGACAACCAGGTTGCTCTGGGTCCGGCACCACGTTCGTACACGGTCTAGAATGGTCTAAGAACGCCACAGCGAATCCGAGAGGGGATGCACATGGCTGCGATGAAGCCGCGCACGGGGGATGGACCTCTAGAGGTAACAAAGGAGGGCCGCAGCCTCGTCATGCGCGTACCTCTGGAAGGTGGCGGGCGCCTCGTCGTCGAACTAAATGCCGCCGAGGCCACTGCCCTCAAGGAAGCCCTCGGGGGCGTCGTTTAGGTTTCCCTTACCGCACCTTCAGTGCGGCGATCACGCCGTCTCCCGTGGGAAGTAGCGTCACCACGGCATCTTCACGCTCACGAAGCTCTTTGACGACGCCCCGCTTGGAGACTGTCAGCGGATCCCGCCGCGCAGGATCGGCCACCTGGCCACGCGCGAGCGCATCGTTGATGACGAGGAGACCACCCTCGCGCAGGAGGCGGAACGCCTCGTCCACTGCCTCGGCCGTCTCCGCCGGATCGCCGTCGATCACCACCATGTCATAGGCGCGATCGGCCAGGCGTGGGAGGACGTCGAGCGCACGCCCCGCAATCAAGCGGGTGCGCGCCGGGCGCGCCCCTGCGGAGGCAAAGGACTCCCGGGCCACCCGCTGGTACTCGGGTTCGATATCGATGGACGTCAGCACGCCGTCGGGCGCCATTCCACCAAGAAGCCAGACGCCGGACACTCCGGTCCCCGTACCCACCTCCACCACGCTGCGGGCACCAACAGCAGCCGCCAGAAGGCGGAAGAGGGCTCCCGTGGCGGGGCTGACGGCGTCCACACCGAGTTCCGCGGCGTGGGCTCGCGCCAACTGCGCGGCCGACGGCTCCGAGGGGTAATCCTCCGTGAATGACCAGGACAGGGTCTTGTCTGCTGCCATGACTGCCTCCTTTTCGCCCCATACTCTCACCTTCCGGGCCAGCGCCGTCCACCTTCCGGTGCGCGTTGCTTTCACATAGTGGTGGGCCGGCTTGACGTGACCACGCCCTGCGCGGTGTGATCGTGACATGAGTTCTCCCTGGCAGCCATCTCAGGAAAGCTGGCGCGCGCCTGGGAGCGAGCCGCCGCCCGTCCGCTACGACACGATCCCTGAGCCCTATCCCACATTTCCGCCGCCGGTGGTACCTCCCGCGCAGCAGTCACAGAGTCCCCGCCCACGCACGCCCCGGCGTCAGGGAATGTCCAAGGTGCTGGCTTCGCTCGTGGCGGTGCTGGCGCTGCTGGCCGGCTTCATCCTCGGTGCGGCGTTCGGCCCTTCGCTCTTCGATTCGCAGGCGGCTGAGGCTCCAGGCGGAGATCCCACCGCCCCCGCTCCCACTGTGGTGGCGGCGAGCCCCATTCGCGACGTGGCGGCCAGAGCCCTTCCCTCCACTGTCTTCATTCAGGCGAGTTCCCAGAGCGGCGCATCGACCGGCACCGGGCTCATCTTCCGTGCGGACGGCTACATCGTCACCAACAACCATGTGATCGCAGAGGCGGCCGATGGCGGCCAGGTCTCAGTGGCCTTCTCCGACGGCACAATCATGAGCGCGGAGATTATTGGCCGCACCCAGGATTACGATCTCGCCGTTCTCCGGGTGGAGCGCGATGACCTGGTCCCACTCCCCTACGCCGATTCCGACACCGTGGTGGTGGGCGATGGCGTGGTGGCCGTGGGCGCGCCCCTCGGGCTCACCGGGACCGTCACTTCCGGCATCGTCTCGGCATTGAACCGCGCGGTCACGGCTGGTTCCGCCGGCGATATCTCCTTCATCAATGCGATCCAGACCGACGCCGCAATCAACCCTGGCAACTCGGGTGGCCCACTCGTGAATCTCGCCGGGCAGGTCATCGGCATCAATACGGCGATCGCCCAGCCGGGTGGCGCCTCCTCCGCGACGGGGAGCATCGGGCTCGGCTTCGCCATCCCCTCCAACCAGGTGGCGCGCACGGCTCAGCAAATCATCGAGACCGGCCACGCCACCTACCCGGTGATCGGAGTGTTCCTCGACCGTCAGCACACCGGCCCCGGCGCGCTCGTGGCGGCAGATTCGCCCGGGCAGCCTGCGGTGAATCCCGGCGGTCCCGCAGATCAGGCGGGGATTCGATCCGGCGATTTGATCATCGCGATCGACGGTGTGCCCGTCATGGGCTCGGACGAGGCGATCGTGACGATCCGCTCCAACTCCCCGGGCGACTCCGTGATTCTCACGATCGAGCGGGCTGGCGCCCAGACCGACGTCGAACTCATCCTGGGTGAGTCAGAGGCGAACTGACGCGAGGGGCTTACTCTAGGCCCTCGAGGATCGCTCGGGTTCCCGAGAGGCCGAGGCGTGTGGCGCCCGCAGCCACCATGGCCAGCGCGGCCTCGGTGGTGCGGATCCCGCCGGACGCCTTCACGCCGAGCCGCCCGCCCACGGTGGCCGCCATGATCGCCACTGCGTCAACGGAAGCGCCACCCGCGGGGTGGAAACCAGTGGACGTCTTCACGTAATCCGCGCCAGCCGCCTCGGAGGCCTCGCAGCAGGCAACGATCTCCCCGTCCGTGAGCGCCGCGGACTCGATGATCACCTTGAGCAGCGCGCCCGG
>JAKDIE010000028.1 GCA_030450655.1 Ruaniaceae bacterium | reverse complement strand
CGGTACGATTGGCGGCCGTGCGCGGCCGCGCGATGGCCGAGGCAGCCTCCCGTGAAGCCACCTCGATGAGCGCCATCGTGGGCGGTGCACGTGACGATGTGGATCGAGCAATCTCCGCCTCCGGTGCGGTGGCCGCGAACTTCAACTCCGCTCGCCAGATCGTGGCTGCGGGCACCGTGGCGCAGCTCCAAGCCCTCGCCGACGATCCGCCTGCCCGCGCGCGCGTGATCCCGCTCTCCGTGGCCGGCGCCTTCCACACACAGTTCATGGCGCCTGCAGTTCCCGCGGTGCAGCGTGAGATCGACGCGCTGGAGATTCTGGACCCGCAGTGCACGCTTCTGACAAACCGTGACGGCACGGCCGTCACCTCGGGCGCGCAGGCCCTCGCGTACGTGGTTGCCCAGATCACCTCACCCGTGCGGTGGGATCTCTGCCAGGCGCGCCTGAGCGCGGCCACCGCCATCGTTGAACTCGCACCCGGTGGCGTTCTGACGGGCCTGGCCAAACATGAACTGCGTGGGATCCCCGCGATCCCGATCACCACGCCGGACGACATCCCTGCCGCCCGCGCTCTTCTCGAGGAGACTGCCGCATGACGTCACTGAAGGTTGCAACCCCTACCCACTCGCAAGTTCTCGGTGTGAGTGGGGTGCGGGGCGAGGTTGTGGTTCCCAACGACGAACTCGTGGGCCCGATCGATTCCTCGGATGAGTGGATTCAGCAACGCACCGGCATCGTCACGCGGCGTCGCGCCCTCCCGGAGACCACGCTGAAGGACCTCTGCATGGGCGCCGCCCGCGCCGCACTGGACGCGGCCTCGGTGGAGGCGAGTGAGATCGACGTCGTGATCCTGTCCTCTGTGACCCATCTCGAGCAGACCCCTGCTCTCGCAACCACCCTGGCCTTCGAACTGGGGGCCGCGCCAGCGGCCGCATTCGATATTTCGGCCGCCTGCGCCGGGTATTGCTACGCGATCGGGATGGCGGACACGATGGTTCGGTCCGGCCAGGCTCAAAAGGTCCTCGTGATTGGCGCGGAGCGCATGAGTGACTTTGTGGATCCCACTGATCGCACGATCAGCTTCCTCCTCGGCGACGGCGCGGGGGCCGCCGTGATCGGCGTATCGGACACACCCAAGATCGGTCCGACAGTGTGGGGCTCAGATGGCTCGCACGCCCGGGCGATCTACCAGACGCACTCGTGGCAGACCTTCATGGACGGCTCTGACACCTCCTGGCCCACCCTCCGCCAGGAGGGACCGACAGTCTTCAAGTGGGCCGCCTTCGAGATTCCGCGGGTCGCGGCCCGCGCCATCGAGGCCGCCGGCCTGACACCCGAGGACATCGACGTCTTCATCCCCCACCAAGCCAACATGCGGATCATCGATCAGATGATCAAACACTTGGGACTGCGTCCCGATGTGGTGGTGGGACGCGATATCGCCGAGACGGGAAACACCTCGGCGGCCTCAATACCCCTGGCCACGGAACGCCTGTTCCGTGAGGGCCAGGTCCACGGAGGGCAGGTTGCCCTCCAGATTGGGTTCGGAGCTGGCCTCGCCTACGCGGCGCAGGTCTTCATCCTGCCCAACCAGAACACTGCCAATGAGAAAGGAAACAACAATGGCACTGAGTAACGAAGAGATTCTTGCTGGCCTCGCGGAGATCGTGGCGGAGGAGACGGGACTGCCCGCAGAGGACGTCACCTTCGAGGCAAGCTTCGCCGACGATCTCGACATCGACTCCCTCTCGATGATGACGATCGTGACGTACGCGGAAGAGAAGTTCGAGGTGCGCATCCCCGATGAGGACGCCACCGGCCTCGTCACGGTGGGTGACGCCGTCACCTTCATCGCGGGCGTCCAGGAGGGCTGAACCCTGTCCTCGCGCGTCGTCGTCACTGGCCTTGGTACCACCAATCCCCTTGGGGGCAACGTGGCGGATACCTGGCGCCGTGCCCTCGCGGCTGAAACCGGCGTACACACGCTGGAGCACGAGTGGGTCGAGAAGTACGATCTTCCGGTGACCTTCGCCGGCGAGATCGCGGTCTCCCCCAGCGAGGTGCTCGAGACCCGCCAGATCCGCCGCACCGATCGCTCAACCCAGTTCGCGCTCGTTTCCGCCCGTGAGGCGTGGGATGACAGCGGCCTGGGCGAGATCGACGGCGAACGCCTGGGTGTCGTAGTCTCCTCCGGGATCGGCGGCATCTGGACGATCATGGACGCGTGGGACACCATCCGGGACCGCGGCGCACGCCGGGTGCTCCCGATGACGATTCCGATGCTGATGCCGAACGCGCCAGCAGCGAACATCTCGGTCGAGTACGGGGCGAAGGCCGGGGCGCATGCCCCTGTCTCGGCCTGCGCCTCGGGAGCCGAGGCGATCGCCATGGGAATCGAGATGATTCGCAACGGGCGTGCCGATGTGGTCCTCGCCGGTGGCACGGAGGCACCCATCCACCCGATGCCGATCGCCTCCTTCGCCAAGATGCAGGCACTTTCGACCCGCAACGACGATCCGGCAGGGGCCTCGCGCCCCTACGACGTGACCCGCGATGGTTTCGTGATGGGTGAGGGCGCAGGCGTGATCGTGCTCGAATCCCTCGAACACGCCGAGGCGCGCGGAGCGAAGATCTACGCCGAACTCGCGGGCGTGGGCATGAGTTCCGACGCCTACGACGTCGCTCCCCCAGATCCTTCGGGTGCAGGGCAGGAGCGCGCCATGCGCTTCGCGATCGAGGACGCGGGCGTGGAGCCGAGCTCCGTGGTGCACGTCAACGCCCACGGCACCTCGACCCCCGCCGGCGATCTCGTCGAGGCACAGGCCATCGCGCGCGTCTGTGGCGGGGACACCCTCGTGACGGCCACCAAGTCGATGACCGGCCACCTCCTCGGCGGCGCCGGCGCACTGGAGACGATCTTCACGATCCTCGCTCTCAAAGAGCGGAAGGTTCCACCCACGATCAACGTCACCCAGCCCGAGCCGGAACTACCGGTGGACCTGGTGCGGGACGTGCCGAGGGATCTGCCCGACGGCGAGTTGGTTGCGATCAATAACGCGTTCGGGTTCGGCGGCCACAACGTGGCGCTGGTGGTGAAGAGCTTCTAGCCCACCCGGTGCAGCCACTTGATGGGTGCACCGGCACCCGCGTAGCGGAACGGCTCGAGTTCGTCATCCCAGGCCTGGCCCAGGGCGAGGTCGAGTTCGCGACGCATCCGCGCGGCGTCGTGCGCGTGCTCAAGCGCCGCACGCACGCGGTTCTCCGGTATCACTACGTTGCCGTGCGTGTCCGTCTGCGCGTGGAAGATGCCAAGTTCTGGCGTGTGGGACCAGCGCCCGCCGTCGGAGATCGCCGTCGCGTCCTCCGTGATCTCGTAACGCAAGTGTGTCCAGCCGCGCAGCGCGGACGCGAGGCGCGGGCCGGTACCAACCGGGCCGATCCAGGAGTGCTCGGCGCGAACCATGCCGGCCACGGCTGGCTGCAGAGTCCAGTCGAGGGTGACGCGTTGGTCGAGGACGGTGCCCACGGCCCACTCAATGTGAGGGCACAGGGCGCGGGGTGCAGAGTGCACGAAAACAACACCGCGGGTGAATGCTCCACTCATTTCATCTCCTTGCTGTGTGGGTCGTCTTCCCCAACGTCCGCATAGCAAGTAATGACACGGTTGTGACTATTCAACCAGACCGGCGCGTCTCTGCCTAGTCAGGCTCACCCGGTGATGGTCTCGCGGATCGCTTTCATGGCCTTCTTGCGGTTGGCGCGATCGAGGCGGTCGATGTACAACAGTCCCTCGAGGTGATCGGTCTCGTGCTGGAGCGCGCGCGCCATGAGACCCTCGCCCTCGATCACGATCTTCTTGCCGTCCAGATCGGTCCCCTCGACACGCGCGTACCAGGCGCGCTCAGTGGGGTACCACAGCTGGGGCACGGAGAGGCACCCCTCTTCGCCGTCTTGGTACTCGTCCTCAGATGTCTCAACGAGCACGGGATTCAGGACGTAGCCGATCTCATCCTCGATGTTCCAGGAAAAGGCACGCAGTGAGACGCCAATCTGGTTCGCGGCGAGCCCCGCGCGGCCATCGGTATCGACGGTCTCGAGCAAGTCCTCAACGAGCGCTTTCACGCGCTCGTCGATCTCAGTGATTGTTTGGCAGGGGGTACGAAGTACGGGGTCACCGATGATCCGGATCTCTCGCATGGCCATGGAACATTCCTCGTACGAACTTGACGGTGGCTCCCGCGACTGGACTCGAACCAGTAACCGTCCGATTAACAGTCGGATGCTCTGCCAATTGAGCTACGCGGGATCGCGCTCACCGACTTTATCAGGCGATCGCGGCGGCGTCGAAATCGCCGGGCCTTTCTAGGGTGTGGCAAGTCCCACTGCGGCGCGGGCGCGGCGTTCCAGAGCGTCGATTGCGCCCTCTTCGCTCGGTGCGATCGGCCCCCGTGCGAGCACCTGTGAGGAGAGCTGACCCGTGGAATCCTTGCGAACGAGGACGCGCACCTCTCCCCCAGCCGCCGTCTCCAGGTACTCGACGTGCACGATCGACGAGTTTACGTGCTCGCGCAGCGCCACCGTCATGAGCCACACGTCGTCATTCTCCGTTTGGATGGCAACGGCCTGCCCGTCCACGAGGTTCACGGTGAAGGTGCGCGTCTCGCCGTCCCAGCTCGCGTTCTCGATCGCGGTCCAGGGCAGATCGAGCCGGATTCCTTCTTCGCCGACGACGACGAGCTCGCCGGGCGTGAGCACGAGCCATTCGCTGTCCACGAGTGGGGCGGTGACGTGCCTGGTGCGCCTGCCGAGGTGTACGGAGACCGTCTCTGGGAGCTTGGTGCGTGCCATACCTCCGATCCTACGCGGATGCACTGTGTGAGCTCTGTTCACGTCTCACGCTAGATCTGGGTACCCTGCACCTATGAGTGCGACACACCGCCAAGGTGACGACGCCCTGCGCCAGATCCAGTCCGAAGACGGGAATGTGCGCGCTCTCGCCCACAGTATTGCGGTGTCGCTGGGGCGGGTTCTCAATGGCAGGCCGGACGCCATCGAATCGGCGATCATCACCTTGCTTGCTGGCGGGCATCTCCTCATCGAGGACGTGCCCGGCGTTGGCAAGACGACTCTGGCAACGACCCTCGCGCGGTCTATCGACGCCACGTCCCGGCGGATCCAGTTCACCTCGGACATGCTCCCCACGGACATCACGGGAGTCTCGGTGTACGACCAGGACCAGCGCCAGTTCGAGTTCCACCCTGGCCCGATCTTCACGAACATCGTGGTGGGTGACGAGGTGAACAGGGCAACCCCCAAGACCCAATCGGCGCTCCTCGAAGCGATGGGCGAGCATTCCGTGACCATCGACGGGACCACCCACTCGCTGCCCGAACTGTTCATGGTCGTCGCAACCCAGAATCCTCAGGACATGGAGGGAACCTTCCCGTTGCCCGAGGCTCAGCGGGACCGCTTCATGGCCCGCATCTCGCTCGGATACCCCGATGCCGCATCGGAGATGGCGATGCTCACCGCTCGCCGTCTCTCGGATCCTGCAGTGGCCGTCACCCCGGTGGCAACCGTGGACGAGGTCGTGGCCGCGCGCCGTGTAGTAGAGCGGGTTCCTCTTGCGGACGAGGTGGCACGCTACTTGGTGGCTATCGTCTCGGCTACACGCACTCACCCGGGCATCACCCTCGGTGGCAGCCCTCGAGCTACTCTTCATCTCTCCCGTATGGCCCGTTCCCGTGCAGCCGTCTACGGCAGGGATTTCGTTTCTCCGGACGACGTGGGAGCGCTCGCCGGCCGCGTTCTTCCCCATCGCCTGGCACCGAGCGGCCACTTCGCAACGGCCGGAAATGCCCTTTCTGCGGCGTCAGAGATCGTCCATGAGATAGTCGCGCGCACTCCGGTGCGATGATGCTTCCGTTGACGCTCACTCGGCGCGGCTGGGGCACGCTCCTCGGATCGCTCGCACTGTGGGGAGTCTGGTGGGTGATCGGACTGCGGGACCTCTGGTACCTGATCGCGCTCCTCGGGTCCATGGTCGCGGTGTCCCTTGTGATGGCCTTACTCGTCCCGCTACTTTCACGCCCCACCGTACGAGTCGGCGTCTCCAACCCAACACCAACGGTGGGTGAGCGCATCACCGTCACCGCCGATGTGCGCCGTCGGCTTCAGTCAATCTCCGGATTCCAGCTTCACTGGGAGCTGCCCGATCACGCGATCGCAGATTCCATCGGGCCCGGGAGCCCCGCTGTGCTTGAGCGCTCCTGGGCTGCGGGCGCGCGTGGCCAGCAGACCTTGCGAGTCACGGCGGCGAGCTTTATGGACCCGCTCGGGCTCGCCAGAAGGACGCGCACGGTCCGTGCCGCCGCAGAGTTGCTGGTTCTGCCGCAGCTCATCCCTACCCTGGCCACACTCCTCGACGGGGGCACAGTGGGGCAACGCGGCGAGGATGATTCGCGGGTGCGCTCCACGATCCGGGGATCGGGCGTTCCCGGCGGCGTTGTCCGTTCGTATCGCAGCGGGGATGCGTGGCGTCAGATCCACTGGAAGCAGAGCGCGCGGCAGGGTGAACTGCTCGTCAACGTGAACGAGAGTTCCGAGAAGCCCGAGCGAGCGCTCCTGCTCGAGACTGCCGGCAGCGCATACTCGTCCCGCGCCGCATTAGAACGCGCCGTCTCCGCAGCCGCGACGCTGGCGGTTCGTCTACTCCAGGACGGATCCTCAATACGCCTCTACCTGGATGGCGATTCGATCACGCTGGGCACCGTGGCCGAGACGCTCCGCCACCTCACACTGGTACAGACCACCGAGAACGCACCGCTCTGGGAGGCCCGTTCGATTCCTCCCCTCAGCCTGGTTGTGACGGGCCGCGTCTCCGAATCCCTCGCCCGCTACCTCAATGGTGTGCCTGGTGGCGGCACGGTGGTTCTCACCTCCGAGACGATGGGCTCCGAGCCACCCCCACAGTGGAGATGGGTGCAGATTGATGGCAGCTGAGCGGGGCAGAGCAAGCACGCAGGCCCATCCCGGTGAGCTGAATCCCGTGCGGCTCCTTACGGCAGGGCTTGCCTTGATGGCCCTGTGGGCGCTCGTTGTGATGACGTTGACCGAGGTGTTCCTGCCCGGTCCGTGGATTCCGGCGGCGCTGACGATCTGCGCGGCAACTCTCCTCGTGGCGTGCCTCCTCCGCACCGTACGCGGTGAGGCATCCACATCTGCGAGCCTTGCCGGAGGGCTCGCTGGGGCCCTCACCTGGGTGTACTGGGTGTGGCGCAGCGGACGGCTGGGAGCGTGGGTCTCCGAGCCTCGAGAGATGCTTCTCGAGGCGCAAGGGATTGCGTACGACGACTTCGCACCGCTGGACCCGGCCGGCCCACTTCAGGACCTGGCGCTGCTGGCGATCCTCCTCGGCGTGTTCGCAACTGCGTTGATTCTGGTGGGATCGGGGATGCCGCTGGCTGCGGGGGTGGTGGCTTCCGCCTTCATGCTTGTCCCCTATGCCGTGATTGCGGTACGCATGGACGGCACGCTCCTCGTGCTCGCGGGACTCGCGCTCGCAATGCTCGCCTGGTTGGGATCGCCACGCGCGAGGTGGCTTGGATTGGGAGCGGCCGCGCTCGCCGTGGCGGTGGCGGGCGCCGCAATGGCGCTGGCTCCACCCACTCGGGATCGCATCTGGAACGAATCGGTGGTGGCGGCGCCCGTATCGACCTCGGTCCCGGATGTCACCATCACCCTCGCGAACGACTTGAGATACCGAAGCAACGCCCGAGTCTTCGATTTCACGAGCGATGGCCCCGGCCCGCTGCGATTCACTCTCGCCACGCTCTCCGAGTTCAGCGGCGGGCGCTGGCTCCCGGACGATGAATTCAACGCCGCTGGTTCCACCGTCACCGCGCCTCGCGCGCCGATCACGATTCCGCCCTCCAGCGAGTTCACCATCCCTGCAGAGGCGACCTCCACCGTGGCAGTCACGATCAACGGGCTCGTGAGCGAATGGCTACCGTTGCCGCAGTCGGCAACGCGCGTGGAGTCCGCCGATTCCTCCTTCGATCCGGCTCAATGGCTGTGGTCTGAATCCTCAAGCACCGCGCGATCCGAGAGCACAACGACGCGCAGGAGTGACCAGTACACCGCAGAGTACGTGCCAACCCTTCCTAACGACTGGACCAGCTTCCGCGACGTTGATCTCGGCTCGGTGATGACCCTCTATCCTGAAGGCACGAGCGCACCGGCGGAGTTGGAGCCGTACCTCGCCCTCCCCGAAGGTCTCCCCGATACCATCTCCGAGCCCGCTCAACAGGCTACTCAGGGCGCCCAGGATCGGCTTGAGCTCGGCTCGGCGCTGCAGGCGTGGTTCACGGACGGCAGCTTCGAGTACGACGAAGCGGCACCGTACTCGCCGGGGATGGAAGGCGGCAATCCCTACGACGTGATGGAGGTCCTGCTGGCGGATCGGCGCGGCTTCTGCGTGCATTACGCCTCAACATTCGCCGTGATGGCGCGCTATCTGGGAGCGCCCACGCGCGTGGCAATCGGCTACGCGAGCTTCTCTGACGGCCAGGGTGAATCCACCGTGCGCGGGAGGGAGCTCCACGCCTGGCCCGAGATCTTCGTGGAAGGGATCGGCTGGGTCCCGTTCGAGCCAACGCCCGGTGGTGCGGGGGCACGCTCCGCCGCGGGCGAGCCCGCCGATCTCTCCGAGGGCCCCATTGACGAGGACACTCCCGAGCCTGAGGAGGACGCCTCGGAGACTCCCGAGCCCGAGGAGGCCCCCGAGGTCACTGAGCCCGACGACGCCGCCACCCCCGAGGGCGGCACCGGCCAGCGCGAGCGGGGTAACGGCGCGCTCACCATCCTAGTTCTCGTGTGCGCCGCACTGCTGCTTCCCGCCGCGATCCGGCGCGCCCGCAACATCCGGCGGGTGCGGGCGGCACGGGGCGGGCTGCTGCCAGCCCGGAACGCGTGGGCCGAATTTGGTGACTGCGTGATCGACCTCGGCCTCACAGCCCGGGCCGATGGCGCCACCCCGCGCGCAGACGCCTGAGGCTCTCGCCGATTTCCTCGCGAAGCACGGCATCCTCGGAGGCGAACCGGCGGAAGCATCCCGCCGCCTTGCGGAGTCCGTGACCGCCGAACGGTACGGCGCTGCGGACGTCGAGCCGCCGAGCAATCCCCTGAAATCGCTCGAGACCGCGCGCCGCGCACTGTGGGCCGCCGCGCCACCGAGCGCCCGCTTCCGCGCAGTCTTCGCACCGCGGTCGCTCCTACGCCGCGGCGGGGCTCAGCGTTGGTAGACTCGTGGGTGGTGCGCGGACGGATCGGGCTGCGCGATTCGAAGGAGAACGCATGAGTCAGTCCCGCCGCCGGATCGTCGCCTTGGGGGCATTTGCCACGGTGACGCTGATTGCGGGCTGTAGCGGGGCGCCGTCGGGCACATCCTCCGA
The DNA here is from genome assembly GCA_030450655.1 of Ruaniaceae bacterium. Taxonomy (GTDB): domain Bacteria; phylum Actinomycetota; class Actinomycetes; order Actinomycetales; family Actinomycetaceae; genus KH17. The sequence continues at coordinate 437 of JAKDIE010000028.1, read as the reverse complement.
ACCACTCGTCAAGGACACCATCGCGGTCCTCTTCTCCTACCCGTGGGACTCGATCGCCGAGGAATGCGAGAGCACGCTCGGGCCCGCCGGATACGGCTACGTGCAGACCTCGCCACCGCAGGAGCACATCACTGGCTCCGAATGGTGGACCTACTACCAGCCGGTCTCGTACGAGCTGAACTCGCGCATGGGTTCGGCGGAGCAGTTCGCGGGCATGGTGGAGCGCTGCAACGCCGCCGGGGTCGAGGTGATCGCGGACGCGGTGGTGAACCACATGACCGGGCAGCCGCAGGGCGGGGTGGGATTCGCCGGGAGCGAGTTCGAGTGGTTCAACTACCCCGGGCTTTATGACGAGACCTATTTCAACAAATACGCGGGCGCGGGGGGCCCGGATCCTGCCTGCTATACGGACATCTCGCGCTACCACGACCGGTGGG
>JAKDIE010000273.1 GCA_030450655.1 Ruaniaceae bacterium | reverse complement strand
GATTCGCCGGGAGCGAGTTCGAGTGGTTCAACTACCCCGGGCTTTATGACGAGAGCGATTTCAACAACTACGAGGGCGCGGGCGGCCCGGATCCTGCCTGCGATACGGACATCTCGCGCTACCACGACCGGTGGGAGGTGCAGACGTGCCGGCTGCTGAGCCTCGCCGATCTCAACACCGGGAAGCCCGAGGTCCAGGAGACGATCGCGGGGTATCTCGAATCGATGGCCGCGCTCGGCGTGGCAGGGTATCGGCTGGACGCCGCCAAGCACATTCCGGCCGAGGAGCTCGCCGCGATCTGGGGGCTGGTGGACGGCAATGAGGATCTCTACCTGGTGCAGGAGGTGATTCGGGGGGCGTCGGAGCCCATCATGCCGGAGGAGTACGTGGGGATCGGGGACGTGCACGAGTTCAGCTACGGCCGGGAGATTCGCGGCGCGTTCCAGGGCAGCCAGATTGGTGCGCTCCTCGCTGAGGGCGGGATCGGGCTCGGCGAATCATGGCGCATGCTTCCGAGCGATTCCGCTGGTGTGTTCGTCGATAACCACGACACCGAACGCAACGGCGAGACCCTGAGCTACAAGTACGGCGAGCGGTACACCCTGGCGCAGGCGTTCACGCTCGCCTGGCCGTACGGCATGCCGTCCGTTCATTCGGGCTACGAGTTCTCGGACGTGGACGCCGGCCCGCCGCAGGATTCCGAGGGCTTCGTGCTGGGTCCGGACGCCGCTGCGGGCTGGACACGTGTGCACGCGCGGGACCCGATCGCGCACCTGGTGGGGCTGCGCAACCACGTCCACGGCACGGACGTGAACAGCCAGTGGACGCACGAGGGCAACAACGCGATCGCGTTCGGCCGGGGGGATCGCGGCTTCATCGCGCTCAACAACTCGGACGAAGCCATCTCCGTGACTCTGGCAACGCAGCTTCCCGATGGCGAGTACGTCAACGTCTACGCGGCCACGCAGTCCGACGACGGAACCTGGGACGGCCCGGCAGTCACGGTTGCGGACGGGCAGTTCTCGGCGGAACTTGAGCCGATGAGCGCGATCGCGCTGCGCTCCGATGTGGTGGTGGGTGCGCGGTAAGTAGCGGCAACGTCTGCGCCAGTTTCGTCCACCCCGCGCCGTCTGACCCACAACCATGGACGCGTGCCCGAATCGTCGTATGGGTGTCAGTGGCCTCCCATAGCATGGGAGCAAGCGGCCAATGGAGCGTCCGCTAATCATCGAAGGAGCACAGACATGACGGAACATTTCCCGCCCGCCCCCGCCGATCTAGTCGAGGTAATGCGAGAGCCCTTCAAGGCACAACAAGGCTTCTCGTATGGTAAAGACACATGGAAGAGGTGGCTCGAGGGGATCCCAGGTGCTGTGGAGGCACTCGATTCGCTTCAGGAGCCGATTGACCGCGCCCAAGTTGCAGAGGCGTTCGAGTCACTTTGGCAGACCAACACCGAGGGTGCTTTCACTGCTGTCATGGTGTGGGGCTACGGCAAGAAGAACCGTGGTGGCTACCGAACTGCACGCGTACTTTCTCAAGACTCGCAGCCCAAGGGAGCGCCTCTTGATGCCTCAGTGACTGAACGCCTGCGTGCTTCAGTCAACATCGTCCATGAGGAAGGCGCCATCGAGGGGTTCCGATACCTCAACAACCGGAAACTCAACGGCCAAGCTGGCGGAAAGATCAAATGGCTCGGCCCAGCATTCTTCACCAAGTGGCTGTACTACGCCAGTGCCTCAGAGCCTGACAAAACCTTGACAGCAGCAGCCCCCATCCTCGACAGGCGCGTACGTGACTGGCTGGCGGACCGCGACATCAGAATTAGGAACGGGAATACTAAAGAGTACAGAAAGTACATCGAACTGCTTTCTTCATGGGGCGAGGCGTACGATCTGGCGCCTTCACAGGTGGAACAACTGATCTTCAGCATCTCCTAGAGCCGTCACGCCTACAGAGCGTGCCGCCTCAGCTCCTCTCCACCAGACCGCGCAAGTTGCCGGCGTCTTCGTCCGTGTCAGTGGTCGCGGCTAGTCTCCGGGAATGACGGACTCATGGACCGAGCTGGATGCGGCTCACTGGTGGTTGTATGAGAAGGAGTTGGATCTCCAGCGCGTCGAGGCGTGCCTGCGAAGCCAGGAGGAGATGCTCGCGATTCACGAAGTGCTCGCGGGGACCGAGCTTGCCTCCACGCACGAGGAGACCGAGGACAACCGTCACGCCGTCGTGCTATTGCGTGAGCAGCGAGCCGAGCGCATCTTTGCCGTGGAGGACGCACGGGCAGAGAAGCGCGTCGCTTACGTCACGTGGCTGGAAGAGGAGATCGAACGTCGGAAGGGCAACTCACCGGAGGATTTGATGGAGAGTGCTGCTGCAGCGATCTCCCTGATCACCGAGAGCCTCGTTCGCCATTTGGCCGGTGCCCTGTCATCCCAGAACAGTGCGGTGTCCCGCGCGATCGAGTACGGGGAGGGACTCCACCTGACCGACCAACTCACCGGCATCTCAATTGAAGGAGTTCGGCTCGGCAACGTGAAGATAACCGAGGAGCTCGAACGCTACGGGGCACAACTCGTCGAATCAGTATGCCGCGCCGTCAAAGTGACCATCAGCCAGCACCTGCGTGACTAGTCCGTCGCGACGTCGCTGGTGGACCTCGGCCCCAACGGGATGCCTTGATTCGAGCCACAGCAATCATGCAATGGCTGACACTGCTGACTCGGAATGTCGTAGCTTCTGAGCCGATCAGAATCGAAATCAGAAATCCATCGAAGGACTTCACTAGCGTACTAACCGACCCAGACGGACTCCCCTGCCCGCATTTCCACTGTACAACGGCGAGGGGGCCTTGCCGCAAGGGCCCCTCCGTGGGAGAGAATCGGCACCTCCCCCACCTCCC
>JAKDIE010000272.1 GCA_030450655.1 Ruaniaceae bacterium | reverse complement strand
TGGGCCCGTGAACTGGCAGTAGACGCCGTCATCGAGCGGCTCCACCGTGCGGGCGATTGCCCGCAGTCGCGAGGAGTACAGATCGGTGAGGTCCACGAAGTTGGCACCCTCCAGCGGCGTGGCGCCGGTCAGGTTGATGTGGTCCGAGATGAGGACGGGGGTTCCGGGCGCCCACTGCGGGCGCAGCCCGCCGCACCCGTTCGTCAACACGAGGATGCGCGCCCCGCAGGCCCTCGCCGTGCGCGCGCCGTGCGCCACGGCACTCGCGTCCCGGGACTCGTAGAAGTGGATCCGCGGCAGCACGAGCGCCCGCGCGCCAGTGGCCGCCACCTCGATGGAGCGGATCGTTCCTCCGTGACCTTCAACCGCCGGCGGTGGGAATCCGGGCACCTCTGTGGCCGGAATCTCGGCGAGCACCCGGCCCAGCTTCTCCGCGGCTCCTCCCCAGCCGGAGCCGAGAACGAGAGCGATGTCGTGATGCGATACCCCAGTGAGGCTGGCGATCGCCTCGGCCGCCGTTGGTGCGAGGTTCTTCATGTCACTCAGGTTATCGCGAAGTGTGACAATGGGGGCGTGAGCACCAGTGAGATCAGCGTCGATTCAGTCAGGGCGTCCACCGTTCGGGAGGGTTCGCGCGTCGTTGTCGTGGGGGGTGGCCCCGGCGGATACGAGGCCGCGCTCGTCGCCCGCCAACTCGGCGCCTTCGTGACCCTCGTGGAACGCAACGGGATCGGCGGCTCTGCGGTCCTCACCGATGTGGTCCCCTCCAAGACCCTCATCGCCACGGCGGATCTGATGACCATGACGGAGAGCGCAGAGGAACTCGGCATCCTGACCGGTGCACGTTCATTCCCCGTGGACCTCCAGCGCGTCCACGAACGCATCCTAAAGCTCGCGCAGCGGCAATCCGTAGATATCCGCGGGCGCCTCGAATCCGAAGGCGTGCAGATCATCGACGGAGCGGGGCGCCTCGGCCCCGCGGACGGCGGCGTGCGCACGGTCCTCGTGGACGAGACCGGCGGCGGCACACGCGAGCTGATCGCCGAGATCGTCCTGCTCTCGGTGGGCGCCCATGCCCGCACCCTGCCGGAGGCTGTCCCGGATGGCGAGCGGATCCTCTCCTGGGACCAGATCTACAACCTGAGAGAACTGCCCGAGCACCTGATCGTCGTCGGCTCGGGGGTCACCGGCGCCGAGTTTGCCGGGGCGTACAACGTGCTCGGCTCGCAGGTCACCCTTGTCTCCTCGCGCGATCAGGTGCTGCCTGGAGAGGATGCCGAGGCGGCGCAGCTCATCGAATCGGTGTTCACGCGGCGTGGCATGACCATCCTCTCCTCTTCGCGCGCACAGGCGGCCCACAGGACCGACGACGGCGTGGCGGTCACGCTCACGGACGGCCGAGAGGTTCGCGGTTCCCACTGCCTCATCGCCGTGGGTGCGATCCCGAACACAACGGGGATCGGACTGGAGGAGGGTGGCGTGGCACTGAACCCTTCGGGGCACATCCAGGTGGACCGAGTCTCGCGCACCACCGCGTACCGCGTGTACGCGGCCGGGGACTGCACGGGGGTTCTCCCCCTCGCATCCGTGGCGGCAATGCAGGGGCGGATCGCGATGTATCACGCGCTCGGGGACGCGGTGGCACCGTTGGACACCCGCTCCGTCTCGGCGAACATCTTCACCTCTCCCGAGATCGCCACGATCGGGGTGACCGAGAAGGAGATCCTTGCCGGGAAGGTGGATGGCGCCGTCACGCGCCTGCCCATCGCCCGGAACCCGCGGGCGAAGATGCTGGGCATCAAGGAGGGCTTCATCAAGCTGTTCTCGGACCGCGCCTCCGGCGTGATCCTCGGTGGCGTGGTGGTGGCTCCGAACGCCGGCGAGCTCATCTTCCCCATCACGCTCGCAGTGGCGCACCGCCTCACCGTGGACCAGGTTGCGCAGGTCTTCACCATCTACCCCTCACTCACCGGCTCCCTCACGGAGGCGGCCCGCCAGCTTCACACCGAGAGGTCATAGCACGTGGCACTGGATCTCACGGGCGATGTGGCACGCCTGGCAGCGCAGATCTGCGACATCCCCTCGCCATCGGGCGCCGAGACGGCCCTCGCGGATGCCATCGAAGCGGCCCTTCGCCCCCTGCCTCACCTGGCGGTGGAGCGCGACGGGGACGCCGTCGTCGCCCGTACCCACCTGGGTCGCAGCCGCCGCGTGGTGATCGCGGGGCACATCGACACGGTCCCCATCGCCGGTAATCTCCCCACGCGCCTGATCGACGGCGTCCTCTGGGGCCGCGGGACGGTGGACATGAAGGGCGGGGTGGCGATGGCCTTGCACCTCGCGGCCACGCTCACCGAGCCCGCGTGGGACGTCACGTGGGTGTTCTACGATCACGAGGAGGTCGACGCCGCACTGAATGGGCTCGGGCGGATCTCCCGGAATCACCCCGAGTGGCTCGCGGGCGATTTCGCGATCCTCGGTGAGCCCACCGCCGCCCAGGTGGAGGGCGGATGCAACGGGACGCTCCGCGTGGAGGTGCGCACGGCCGGGATCGCCGCGCACTCGGCCCGCCCGTGGATGGGTGTGAATGCAATCCACGCGGCCGGGGACATCCTGCGGCGGCTTGCCGAGTACGAGGCGAGCGAGATTTCCGTGGATGGGCTCGTCTACCGTGAGGCGCTGAGCGCGGTCGCGATCTCCGGCGGGCGCGTGCTCAACTCGATCCCGGACGAGTGCGTGGTCACCGTGAACTACCGCTTCGCTCCCTCGCAGAGCGTTGAGCAGGCGCTGGCGCACGTGTGCGACGTTTTCGCGGGCCACGAGGTGGTGCTCATGGACGCCGCCGCCGGGGCGCGCCCGGGCCTCGATTCCCCCGCCGTCCAGGAGTTCCGTCATGACCACCGCGTCCC
>JAKDIE010000271.1 GCA_030450655.1 Ruaniaceae bacterium | reverse complement strand
CTCGCGCACCCCTTCTTCCGCCATTCAAAACAAGGTGAATTCGCAGCGCATTTCTTTCGCGAAGATCCACGAGCCGATGCAGGCACCAGACCTGCTCAGCCTCCAAACCGAGAGCTTCGACTGGCTCCTCGGTAACGAGTCGTGGCAAAAGCGAGTAGAAAACGCCAGAATCACGGGCGATAAGAGCGTTCCGACTACCTCCGGTCTGGAGGAGATCTTCAGAGAGATCTCGCCGATCGAGGACTTCGGGCAAACGATGTCGCTCTCATTCTCCGATCACCGCTTCGAACCGCCAAAGTACACGGCTGAGGAGTGCAAGGAGAAGGACTTCACCTTCTGCGCCCCGCTGTACGTGACGGCCGAGTTCGTTAACTACACCACGGGCGAGATCAAGTCCCAAACCGTGTTCATGGGCGATTTCCCGCTGATGACCACCAAGGGCACGTTCATCGTCAACGGAACCGAGCGCGTCGTCGTGTCGCAGCTCGTGCGTTCCCCCGGCGTGTACTTCGATCGTCAGGCCGATAAGACCTCGGATAAGGACATCTTCGCCGCGAAGATGATCCCGTCACGCGGCGCGTGGCTCGAGTTCGAGATCGACAAGCGCGATTCTGTGGGCGTGCGCGTTGACCGCAAGCGCAAGCAGTCCGTGACCCACTTCCTGAAGGCGCTTGGCCTCACGGAGACGGAGATCCGCGAGAAGTTCGCGCAGTACCCCGTGGTGCTGGAGACCCTGGAGAAGGACACCGTCCACACCCAGGAAGAGGCGCTGGTGGACATCTACAAGAAGGTGCGCCCGGGCGAGCCTCCCACAGTGGAGGCCGGCCGCAACCTGCTTGAGGGCTACTACTTCAACCCGAAGCGTTACGATCTCGCGAAGGTGGGTCGCTACAAGTTCGATAAGAAGTTGGGCCTGGACAAGGAACTCCACGAGTCCGTCATGACGAACGATGACATCGTGGCGACCGTCCAGTACCTCGCCGCGCTCCACAAGGGCGCCGAGACGATGCCGGGCGTGCGTGACGGCCAGCCGATCGAGGTTCCCGTGGAGCCGGACGATATCGATCACTTCGGCAACCGCCGCATCCGCGCCGTGGGTGAGCTCATCCAGAACCAGGTCCGCACGGGCCTTTCGCGCATGGAGCGCGTGGTTCGCGAGCGCATGACCACGCAGGACGTGGAGGCGATCACGCCCACCACCCTGATCAACATCCGCCCAGTGGTGGCCTCGATCCGCGAGTTCTTCGGCACGTCCCAGCTCTCGCAGTTCATGGACCAGAACAACCCGCTGGCCGGCCTCACCCACAAGCGTCGCCTCTCGGCGCTCGGCCCGGGTGGCCTCTCACGCGATCGCGCCGGCATGGAGGTCCGTGACGTTCACCCGTCGCACTACGGCCGCATGTGCCCGATCGAAACGCCGGAAGGCCCGAACATTGGCCTCATCGGTTCGCTCGCAACCTACGGTCGCATCAACCCGTTCGGCTTCATCGAGACGCCGTACCGGAAGGTGACCGCTGGCGTTGTGACGGATCAGGTTGACTTCTTGACGGCCGACGACGAAGACCGTTACGTCATCGCCCAGGCCACTGCGGATCTCGATTCGCAGGGCCGCTTCACCGAGGATCAGGTGCTGGTGCGCACCTCTGGTGGGGAGCCCGCGATGGTTCCGGTCGCCGATGTGGATTACATGGACGTCTCGGCCCGCCAGATGGTCTCCGTCGCAACCGCGATGATTCCGTTCCTCGAGCACGATGACGCGAACCGCGCCCTGATGGGTGCGAATATGCAGCGCCAGGCCGTGCCGCTGATCAAGTCCGAGGCCCCGCTTGTGGGCACCGGAATGGAGCTGCGCGCAGCGGTGGACGCGGGCGATGTGCTCGTGGCATCGAGCGCCGGCGTGGTCACGGAGGTGTCCGCGGATCTCATCTACGTGATGGGCGACGACGGCAAGAACCAGACCTACCGCGTGCAGAAGTTCCGCCGTTCGAACCAGGGCAACTCCTACAACCAGCGCGTCCTCGTCAACGAGGGCGATCGGGTGGAGGCAGGCCAGGTCCTCGCGGATGGTCCGGCGACGGATCAGGGCGAGCTCTCGCTCGGTCGTAACCTGCTCGTGGCATTCATGTCCTGGGAAGGCTACAACTACGAGGACGCGATCATCCTCTCGCAGCGAATCGTGGCGGATGACGTGCTCACGTCGATCCACATCGAGGAGCACGAGATCGATGCGCGCGAGACCAAGCTCGGCCCCGAGGAGATCACGCACGATATCCCGAACGTGGCTGAGGATGTGCTGGCGAACCTGGACGAGCGCGGCATCATCCGCATCGGCGCCGAGGTTACGGCTGGCGACATCCTGGTCGGAAAGGTCACCCCGAAGGGCGAGACCGAGCTGACCAGCGAGGAGCGCCTGCTGCGCGCGATCTTCGGTGAGAAGGCGCGCGAGGTGCGCGATACGTCGCTGAAGGTTCCCCACGGCGAATCCGGAATCGTGATCGGCGTGCGCGAGTTCAATGCGGACGACGACGACGAGCTGCCCCCGGGTGTGAACCAGATGGTGCGCGTGTACATCGCGCAGCGTCGCAAGATCACGGACGGCGACAAGCTCGCCGGTCGCCACGGCAACAAGGGCGTCATCTCGCGGATCCTGCCCGTCGAGGACATGCCGTTCCTCCCGGATGGCACCGCGGTGGATATCATCCTGAACCCGCTGGGCGTGCCGGGACGCATGAACATCGGCCAGGTGCTGGAACTCCACCTCGGGTGGGTTGCCGCACAGGGCTGGGACGTCACGGAGGCGCTGAAGGCGGGCAAGGCGTGGCCGAAGTCCATGCCCGAGTCCGCGCTGAAGGGCGCGCCGGGCACCTCGGATGCGACCCCGGTTTTCGATGGTCAGCACACGGACGAGTTGCAGGG
>JAKDIE010000270.1 GCA_030450655.1 Ruaniaceae bacterium | reverse complement strand
GCCCAGGCCGCCAGTGCCGCCGGGGCGAGTCGCAGATCGGGATTCACCACGTCACCATGTCGATCATCCCCTCCAGCTTTCGTGCGCCGATCCCGCTGACGGCGGTGAGCCCCTCCGCGGAAGCGAAGGGACCGTTCGCCTCGCGATGCGCCACGATCCGCTGCGCGAGCGCCGGGCCGATCCCAGGCAGATCCTCCAAGCGGGCAGCCGATGCGGTGTTGATGTTGATGAGCCCGGCACCCTCCCCCTCGGCCGAGTACTCCGCGCGTGGTTCCTCCCCCACGATAGGGACGTACACCTGCTGACCATCCCGCAGAACCTCGGCTCGATTGAGGAGGGACTCATCGGCGTCGGGCATGAAACCACCGGCCGCCACGATCGCCTCATCGACCCGCGATCCGGGAGGCAGCGTGTAGACGCCCGGGCCCGTTACAGCCCCGGTGACGTGCACAACCACGTCGCTCTCCGGCGGCTCGCCACTGGGAACGTTGAGCGTGCTCACGGTGGCTGCGGGCTCATCCTGCGGGAGCTCAATCGCCGTGGCGTTCGGCCTCACCCACATGACTGCCGCCGTGCCAAGGGCAAGGATGGCGAGGAACGCCGCGAAGATGTAGCCCCCGCGTTTTGGGAGCCAATCTCCATGCCGTGTGCGGCGTCCTCTCGCCATGCGTTGAGGCTATGAGTCGCGCCGTGTGCTCTGCCAGGGCTGCCACCGCTCCCTGTGGATGAGCTCCCGCCGCGCCGCTGTGGACACGACGACGCCAGGCCGGAGAGGTTAGAGGTCCCGCAGCAAACCGAACGTGGGTGCCACCACGGCGCCGAGCGCGCCAGGGCCCGTATGCGCGGCAAGAACGAGCGAAAGCGGCGTCACCGCCACATGTTCGACGACGATTCCCGCCCCCTCCGCAGCCTCACGCAGGGCCTCGGCCACCTCGTGCGCGGAGTCCTCGTCACCTACATGGTGAACGGCGATCGATGCGCGCCCCGGCGGCACACCCGTCAGCACGCCCTTCACGAGTTGCGCACGCGCCTTCGCAGCACCGCGCGCCATCTCGCGCAGCCCGATCGCGCCCTGGTTCAGCTCCAGAATGGGCCGAATCCCCAGCGCCGCGCCGATTGCGAGTTGCGGCGCGGCGAACCGCCCGCCACGCTGCAGGTGCCGCGGATCGTCTACGGTGAGCAGCACGCGAGCGCGAGAGGCGCACTCGCGGGCGCGCGAGATTGCCTTCCGGTGCGACTCCCCCGCGTGCAGACTGCGCGCCGCCACGAGAGCAGCGAAGCCGAGGCCCGCGCCCGTCGTCCGGGAATCGACGACGTCGATCGGCACGCCTCGCTCAGCACTCACCTCGGCGGCCACTGTCTCCATGGCGGCGGCCGTACCCGAGAGTTCTGAGGAGAGGTGGAAGCACATCGCGCTGGCCGCACCAGCGCCGATCGCGCGCTCAAGCGCCTCGCGAAGCTCGCCATGGGAGGGCTGGGACGTCGTCAGCCGCCCCTCCGGGCGCTCGATCGCGGGCGAGTCGAGGAACTCGCCCTCCGGCCCCAGCACGTGCAGCGGAACGACCGTGATCCCCAGGTCCTCCGCCAAGGAGGGAGACAGGGACCACGTCGAGTCCGTCACGATCGCGTGCATGTAGACACCCTACTTCGACCCTCACCTCTATCCGAGAAAGGCTACCAATCTCGGCCGCCGTTGGGTCTTAGTTCAGTGGACCATCGACCAGGCGCACCGGCGCCGCAACCGTCTCAAACGGGGCGGAGACCGCCGGCGTGGTCGCATTCCCATTGACCAGAATCCACGGACCCGCCCCGCCCACCTGATACTCACCCATCCATGTGATCGCCACGCGTACCTCACGGTCGAGACCAGTCTTCGAGTACATCCCATGCACGGACACATCCGGGAACGGGCCACCCGGCTGATCCGTCGAGAATGGCCCCCGATCATCTCCAGTAAACTCCCACTGCCATCGCACCGGCACCAGACGCACCCGCACATCCGCCCCCATCACGCGTGCAGCCAACACATGCGTACGCGCCGTCGAGTACCCGATCACCTCCACGTTGATCAACGCACGTCCCCCCGGCGGCTGCACCTTCACCTCACCCGCCAGAATCGGGAGAGACTGCAAATCCGCCGCCGTTACCACCACCGGCACGCCTACCACTGGAGCCGCAGGATCCACTGGGCACCCACGACCACAGGTTCAAGGATCGCGACCAAAGGCCCACCCGGCGCGACCCCACCTTCACGAACACACTGTTGCAGCACACTCGTCCCCATATCCACCACGTCTACCCGCGCACATGCCAACACCCACCCAGACGACGCCCCCGAACCAGACGACGACCATGAGGCCGACGACGAACCGGTGCCTGCCGAACCTGCACGGTAATCGTCGACGCTCCCACTGATCACAACGGAGTCCCCCTCGAAGCCGACATCAGTCCTACCGCTGGGCGATAGGAAGGCCGCGATTGCCATCGTCGCGCCCAGAAGGGCTCTGGAGATCATGTCCGGCCCGCACCAAGCAGAAACCAAGCCCCATCGCGGAACTCCAAGTGAAATGTGACCTCAGTTTCGTCTGCCTCAGCTTCCTCTACGAGGAGGCCCTCGCGGTCCAAATCGACAAACCCGTCCCGCGAGTACACGGAAAACGCGAACGCAACACCATCATCGGCGTAGATCTCAACGCTCGTAATCTCGACGGAATGCAACCCGCCAAACCGAACACGCTCGTCGCCCACGAACTGGGGCGCGTGCTCGTGCGCGGATTGGCAGAAGGCCGAGTCCTCATCACACACTGCGGCCAAGGGATCCGAATCTCCGGTTGCGTAGGCCCAGTAGACTGCATCGCCAACGTACTGACTGAACGCAGCGGCGCCATCCGTGGTGACCTCACGCGCAGCATCAGGGAACCC
>JAKDIE010000269.1 GCA_030450655.1 Ruaniaceae bacterium | reverse complement strand
GTGCCACGCCGATAAACGTCCTGTCACGCTCAGGGTCATGCATCGTGAGACCATGCACGTCAGTTCCGGCTTCAAGGACGGCAACGTCATGGCCGGTTGTTTGCTCGATCAGTGCAACCAAGTCCCCGAGAGGCTGGATGCCAAGCCGATGTCGCTGACGAAAACGATCCGCTGCCTGCTGCGCTTCCTGCTCCACCGATACCAACATCAGGCAGCGGGGATCGCGTGATCGTCGAGAAAGGCATCCAACTCCATGAAGTGCAGCAGTCGTTGACGCATGGCTACCATGCTCGACCCGTTCGTCGCGCGAGCTGCACATCGAACCCGGCCCGCAACCCCACCTCCAGTCAGTTGCGCCACGGTGCAGCCTGTGGCGTCTGCGATAAGGATGATCTCAGTCATCTTCGCTACGCGTTCGCTCGTCAGGATTCGACTCAGCGTGGGCTGAGAGATGCCCGTCTTCTCAGCCAGAGCGCGCTGAGAGAGGCCCGCGGCTTCACGCGCATTCTCGATCGCCAACGTCATGTCGTTCATGACGCCCACCTCCTGAATCATTCTAGAAGAAGTGATTCAGTCTAGCATCCACAGCGCGTGCTTGAACAGCGACGTACGCGACCGTGGCCGAACAAAGCACCTCTACGGCAACGCCAAGCAGTGGTGCGCTGCGCTACAGGGGCGATCGTCTCGTACTCGGCTGCCAGCTGGGCGATGGTTCCCCAGGGCTCTTGCTCTACAACGAGGCTCTCGTACACCGACATCGCGGCACCCACATGCTGGAGCACGCAACTCAGCACGCTCTCCGCAGGGGCGTCCCCGCTGTCGCCAGGATCCGGGCCTCTAACCAGGCCTTTCAGCCGGGGCTGTGAAGAGTACCTCTTAGAACTCCCAGTCCTCGTCCTCCGTGTTCACGGCCTTGCCGATTACGTAGGAGGAACCCGAACCCGAGAAGAAGTCGTGGTTCTCATCCGCGTTCGGAGAGAGCGCCGCGAGGATCGCCGGGTTCACCGCCGTCTGGTCCGAGGGGAAGAGCGCGTCGTAGCCGAGGTTCATCAGCGCCTTGTTGGCGTTGTATCGCAGGAACATCTTGACGTCCTCGGTGAGGCCGAGCCCGTCATAGAGATCCTCCGTGTACTGCTCCTCGTTCTCGTAGAGTTCGTAGAGCAGCTCATAGGTGTAGTCCTTGAGCTCCTGCTGGCGCTCGGCACTCATCTGCTGCACGGCCTTCTGGTACTTGTAACCGATGTAGTAGCCGTGCACGGCCTCGTCACGGATGATGAGGCGGATCAGATCCGCGGTGTTCGTGAGCTTCGCGTGGCTGGACCAGTACATCGGCGCATAGAAGCCCGAATAGAAGAGGAAGGACTCGAGCATCACCGAGGCAACCTTGCGCTTCTCGGGATCGTCACCACGGTAGTAGTCCGTGATAATCCTGGCCTTCGCCTGGAGGTTCGGGTTCTCTTCGGACCAACGGAAGGCGTCGTCGATCTCGCGCGTGGAAATCAGCGTGGAGAAGATGGACGAGTACGACTTCGCGTGCACGGACTCCATAAACGCGATGTTCGTGTAGACGGCCTCCTCGTGCGGAGTCACGGCATCGGGAATCAGCGAGACCGCGCCCACCGTCCCCTGCACCGTATCCAGCAGGGTCAGCCCCGTGAAGACGCGCGTGGTCATCTCCTTCTCAGGCGGGGTGAGCGTGGCCCACGACTGGATATCGTTCGAAAGCGGCACCTTCTCCGGCAGCCAGAAGTTCCCGGTCAGCCGGTCCCAGACTTCCTCGTCCTTCTCGTCAATCAGACGGTTCCAGTTGATCGCCTTGATGGGGTGCTTCACCAGCTGCAGCTTCTCGCTCACGCTTCTCCTGCCTCTCTCAATCGGACTCGCCCCATCCTCGCATATCAGCCCGACGGCGACTCCGTGCCCCACCAGGCGGACGGCGTCACACGGACGTTGGCTACAGTTCCTCGACGAACGGCAGTTGGTTCGCCAACTTCTTGTCAAAGGTGAACAGGACTTCCCCTCGTTCTCGCGCTCTGACTCCCAGGTGCACGTCATAGATCGAGAGCTTCGGGTGGTCTTCAAAGTGAGCGGCGACGTCAACCCAGTGGGCCCTGTCGAAGTCAAGGCACGCCTCGGCGGCGAGGATCTTGATCGTGTCCACGATCCGTTCCCGACTGATCTTCTTGACCCGTTCGAGAACGTACACCGCCTCCATCAACGTCGCATCATCGACGCGGAGCCTCTCACCACTCGCAAACAACGCCGCCACCCGCGCCGTGTGCTCCGGAACGTCGTCCATCACCCACCGCAGGAGGACATTCGTGTCGATACTAGCCACGGTAGTCCTCCATCCGGGCTGCCCATCCATCACCCGACACCGGCGGACGGTCCAGCGGAACACCCTCCTCACGAATCTTCGCGCGTAACCATTCGATGTCGCGCGGAGCGTCGATCACGAGCCTCTCCCCCTCCACCCGGACCGATACCTTCTGCCCGGGACGGAGGTTGAGTGCCCGCCGCGCCTCAGCCGGGATCGTGATCTGACCTTTCGACGTGATCGTGGTATACGTTGCCATGACGTAAGAATAATGGGTTAAGTCGAACCAATCAACGGAATCAAACCTGCCGATGGCATCTCCCAAGGCATCTTTCATGAGACGAGCTTAGGGAGAAACACCTGATCGCGTGTTCTCCCCTGTGGATAAGCGTCCGGGCGGCGTTAGGCGGGGTCGAGGCGGGCCATCGCCACGATCACCGCGAGCTGCGCCCCCGAATCCGCGTCCACGGCATCGGCGAAGAGGTCCTGCAGATCGCCGATTCCGCCCGGCGTGTTCTGGGGCGCGGCGGCGGGAGTGCCTGCCTCGCGCAGAGACGGGAGCAGTGAGCGGAGATCCGTCAACGCACTGGTGGCGTTCGAGCGCT
>JAKDIE010000268.1 GCA_030450655.1 Ruaniaceae bacterium | reverse complement strand
GCGACGCCACGCTCGTACGATCCGATCGCAGTGAGCGCCGAGAGCACAGTGGTTGCCGAGTACGTGCCCGATCCGAAGATCGAGACCGCCTACCAGTCCGAGGCGGATCTGGAGCGCGAGTTGATCCGGCTCCTGAAATCGCAAGCGTACGAGTACCTGCCGATCACCTCCGAAGCCCAACTCGTGGCGAACCTCCGCGCCCAACTGGAGGCGCTCAACGAGATCACGTTCACGGACTCCGAGTGGCAGGACTTCTTCGTCTCCAAGATCGCCGGAGCGAACGAGGGCATCGCGGAAAAGACCGTGCGCGTGCAGGAGGACCACGTCCAGATCCTCAAGCGGGATGACGGCTCCACCAAGAACGTCACGCTGCTTGACAAGCAGAACATCCACAACAACCGCCTCCAGGTGATCAACCAGTACGAGATCGGGGCAGAATCCGCCGCGCACGCCAATCGGTACGACGTGACGGTGCTCGTCAACGGCCTGCCGATGGTCCACATCGAGCTCAAGCGCCGCGGCGTGGACCTCCGCGAGGCGTTCAACCAGATCGATCGATACCAGCGCGAGAGTTTCTGGGCGGGCTCGGGGCTCTTCGAGTACGTGCAACTCTTCGTGATCTCCAACGGCACGCTCACCAAGTACTACTCCAACACCACCCGGAGCATGTCCATCAAGGAAGGCACGAAGCCAGGGAAGGGCCGCAAGACCTCCAACAGCTTCGAGTTCACCTCCTGGTGGGCGGATTCCCAGAACAAGCCCATCCAGGACCTGGCCTCGTTCACGGCCACGTTCTTTTCCAAGCACACGCTGCTGAACATCCTCACCCGCTATTGCGTGCTGACGGCGGACAAGCTGCTCCTCGTGATGCGCCCCTACCAGATCGTCGCCACCGAGCGGATCCTGCAGCGCATCCAGATCGCCACGAACTACAAGCGCCTCGGCACCCTCGCCGCAGGCGGATACGTGTGGCACACCACCGGCTCGGGCAAGACCCTCACGTCCTTCAAGACCGCGCAACTGGCATCGAAGATGCCGAGCGTTGGCAAGGTGCTGTTCGTCGTCGACCGTAAAGACCTCGACTACCAGACCATGCGCGAATACGACCGCTTCGAGAAGGGCGCGGCCAACTCCAACACGTCCACTGCCGTGCTGAAGCGGCAGCTCGAGGATCCCGGGGCGCGGATCATCATCACCACGATCCAGAAGCTCTCCACCTTCATCAAGGCGAACAAGGCCCACGCGATCACGAACGAGCACATGGTGATCATCTTTGACGAATGCCACCGCTCGCAGTTCGGTGACATGCACACGGACATCACCCGCGCGTTCAAGCGGTACAACCTCTTCGGATTCACCGGCACGCCGATCTTCGCCGCCAATGCGGGGGCGGGCGGAAACGCGCAGCTGAAGACCACCGAGCAGGCGTTCGGGGACAAGCTGCACACGTACACGATCGTGGACGCAATCACGGACAAGAACGTGCTCCCGTTCCGCATCGACTACGTGAACACGGTTCGGGTGGGCACGGTGATCGACAAGCAAGTCTCGGCGATCGACACCGAGAAGGCGCTGCTCGCCCCCGAGCGCCTCCGCGAGATCGTGGCGTACACGCTCGAACACTTCGATCAGAAGACCAAACGCGCATCGAGCTACACGCACAGCGTGGTCACGAACGTGGCTGCGGCAGCGAGGACGAGCCGCCAGGCCGAGGCCGAGCGCGTGCAGAAGCGGGTGCGCGGCTTCAACGCGATCTTTGCCACCAGCTCCATCGAGGCCGCCCGGCGCTACTACAACCAGTTCCAGTGGCAACAGCGAGATCTGACGCCGGATCGCCGCCTCAAGATCGGTCTCATCTACTCCTACGGTCCGAACGACCCTGTGGGCGACGGGATCCTCGATGAGGAAGCGTTCGATACTGACCTCTTGCCGCAGAGCGCCCGCGAGGATCTCGAAGACGCGATCGCGGACTACAACGAGACGTTCGGGACGAGCTACGACACGAGCTCGGACAAGTTCCAGAACTACTACAAAGACATCTCCCAGCGGCTGAAGAACCGCGAACTCGATCTCGTCATCGTGGTCAACATGTTCCTCACGGGGTTCGACGCCACCACGCTGAACACGCTGTTCGTGGACAAGAACCTGCGCGCGCACGGCCTCATCCAGGCGTACTCGCGCACCAACCGCATCCTGAACTCCGTGAAGACGTACGGCAACATCGTCGCCTTCCGAAACCTCGAGGACGAGACCAACGCGGCCCTCGAACTGTTCGGGAACAAGGACGCCCGCGGCGTGGTGCTGTTGAAGCCGTACGGCGAGTACTACGGCGAATACTCGCAGAAGGTCAACGAACTTCTCGCGGCGTTCCCGCTCGGCGAGCCAATCATCGGGGAGGGCGCGCAGAAGGAGTTCGTCCAGCTGTTCGGCCAGATCCTGCGGCTGGAGAACATCCTCACCTCGTTCGATGACTTCGCCGGCAGCGAGATCCTCACGCCACGCGAGGGGCAGGACTACCGCAGCATCTACCTCAACATCTTCGCCGAGTTCCGCGCGGGCACCGATGCGGATAAGGAATCGATCAACGATGACGTGGTCTTCGAGATCGAACTGATCAAGCAAGTCGAGATCAACGTTGACTACATCCTGATGCTCGTGGCGCGGTACCGGGAGCGCCACGGAGACGGCGAAGACAAGGAGATCCGCGCCGAGATCTCACGCGCCGTGGACGCGAGCCCGAGCCTGCGGCAGAAGAAGGATCTCATCGAGGCCTTCGTGGACTCCGTTTCCCTGGCCGGCGAGATCGACGCCGAATGGCAGGCGTTCATCGCCGCCCGGCGGGAGGCCGAACTCGGAGCGATCATCGATGAGTTGAGCCTGCGACCCACCGAGACCCGCTCGTTCGTGGATGACGCCTTCCGCGAGGGGGCGC
>JAKDIE010000027.1 GCA_030450655.1 Ruaniaceae bacterium | reverse complement strand
TCCCCACGGCCTCCCCACCCTTATTCCGGCGAGCAATCTCCCGCAAAGCGTCCTTCATTCTTGATATCTCCTTCTCTGTTGTGCCGGGCGTGCCTACATGCATAGGGCAACCTGCGGCGTGGTTCGTTGTGTTGAAATGCGGTAAGTGGGGGCAGTCCGGGAGACAATTGGGCGAGCAGCGTTTCTCGCGGAGGCGAGGGGCGCGGAGAACCGATGCGCAGCCCCGAGGAGCCACCCATGTTGACTGATCCGATCGAACTCGTCGCGAGTGCCCGCGCGGCGGGGCGCGGAGTGGGGGCCTTCAATGTGATCCAGGTGGAGCATGCCGAGGCGTTCGCGGAGGCCGCGGAGCGTGCCGGGTGCGGGCTGGTGATGCAGATCAGCCAGAACGCCGCCAAGTATCACGGCTCGCTCGCCCCGATCGCGCTGGCGACTCTTGCCGTGGCCCGCGAATCGAGCGCTCCCATCGTGGTGCACCTCGATCACGCCGAGGATCGTGCGCTCGTGACGCAGGCGATCGCGCTGGGGATGAACTCGGTCATGTACGACGGCTCGAAGCTCGACTACGCGGCGAACGTGGCCGCCACCGCGGAGGTGGTCCGTGAGGCCCACGCGGCGGGCGTCTCGGTGGAGGCCGAGCTCGGGGAGGTTGGCGGGAAGGACGGCGTTCACGCTCCCGGGGTACGCACTCGCCCGTCCGAGGCCGTGGACTTCGTTGGTGCCACGGGAGTGGATGCCCTGGCGGTCGCCGTCGGCACCTCGCATGCCATGACGGAGCGCACCGCCTCCCTCGATCTTGATCTCATCCGCGAACTGCGCGCGGCGATCCGCGTTCCCTTGGTTCTTCATGGCTCCTCCGGAGTGCCCGACGACGAACTGACCCGGGCCGTGGAGGCGGGGATGACGAAGATCAACATCTCGACGCACCTGAACAAGACCATGACGGCTGCGATCGCGGCGTTCATGTCCGCGCAGCCGGGTATCGTCGATCCTCGGAAGTATCTTGGTGCGGGCAGGAGCGCAATGGTGGACGAAGTGGTGCGGCTCCTCGGCGTGCTGAAGGCGACCCGATGACGCGTACGGACAGGCTCTCCGTGATCCTCGAGCTCATCAACGAGCGTGCGAGCGTCACGGTGGAGGA
The DNA here is from genome assembly GCA_030450655.1 of Ruaniaceae bacterium. Classification (GTDB taxonomy): domain Bacteria; phylum Actinomycetota; class Actinomycetes; order Actinomycetales; family Actinomycetaceae; genus KH17. The sequence continues at coordinate 8,988 of JAKDIE010000027.1, read as the reverse complement.
ACTGGTTGACGAACTGAAGGTCTCTGCCGCAACGGCTCGGCGGGACCTCGATTCGCTCGCCGAGCAGCGGCTCATCAAGCGGACGCATGGGGGAGCGCAGAGCTACTCGGAGTCCTTCGATCTGCCGCTGCGCTACAAGTACGGCCAGCATTCCGATGCGAAGCGCGAGATCGCCGCGTACGTGAGCGGTCTCATCCCCTCGGGTTCGATCGTGGGGCTCTCCGGCGGCACCACCATGACGGTTCTCGCCGAGCGCCTCGCCGCCCAGTCCGAGCCCGAACCCGATTCGAACGAACCCTCGCTCACCGTGGTCACGAACGCGATCAACATCGCCTCGCTCCTGGTGCTGCGGCCGCGCGTCAAGGTGGTGGTGCCGGGCGGTGTGGTTCGCTCGCGCTCCTTCGAACTGACCGGGCCGTTCGCGGAGCAGACCCTCACCCAGATGTCCCTGGACATCGCCTTCGTGGGGGTGAACGCCGTGCATGCGGTGGACGGGGCGATGATTCACGACGACGAGGAGGCGCGGGTGAATCGGGTGATGACTCAGCGCGCCCGGGTTTCGTACATCGTCGCGGATTCCAGCAAGATCGGTGAGCGCGCCTTCGTGCGGATCGGCGCGCTGGCAGACTTCGACGGGTTCGTGACCGATCGCCGGATCACCGATTCGCAGCGTTCCGAACTCGAAGACGTGGGGGTAAAGGTGATCGGCGCCGGGGGCGACGCGGCAGGCTAGTTGTGCGCGGACCATGCTGATCGCGCGGCCAGCGCGGCACCAACGAGCCCGGCGGCAGATCTGAAGGTGGAGGTCACGAGCGCGGGCATGGGAACCACCGTGACCTGGGGCGCGAGCCGTTCGCGGATCTGGTCGAGGAAATCCCCGCCCTCCTCCGAGAGGCCTCCGGCGAAGACGATTACCTCGGGCGCGGTGGTGGCGCAGAGTGCGGCGCAGGCGAAGGCGAGGCCATCGAGCGCCTCGTCCCAGACCCGCTGCGCGATGGGGTCGCCTGCGCGGGCGCGCTCCGTGACCACATCCGCGCCGCGTACGGGCTCCGTCCCGGTGAGTGCCGCGTACCGCCGCACGATCCCGGCGGCGGAGGCGAACGCTTCGAGGCATCCCACTCCTCCGCACTGGCAGGCGATGGGCTCGGCTGTGACCCGCAGATGCCCGATCTCCCCGGCGTATCCGCGCGCGTCAACCGGTGCGCCGCCACTGTTGAGTGCGGCGGAAATGCCCGTTCCGATCGGCACCACTGCCACCTCGCGATACCCGGCGGCGGCGCCGAGGTGGACCTCGGCGTTACCCGCCGCGCGGACATCGTGAATCAGGGTGACGAGGGCGCCCGTGCGATCCTCCACCATCTGGCGGATTGGCGCGTTCCTCCACCCGAGATTCTCCGAGTAGATTCCGATCCCGGCTACCGGATCAACGGTCCCGGGAATCGTCATTCCGATGACGGCGATCTCGGGGTTCTCGCGGCGGGCGATCTCGGCGATTTCGGCGACGGCGTTCGCCACAGATTCGGCAGGGTTGTCCCCTCGTGGGGTGGGATAGCGGGATGCCTGGTGCAGGTTCCCCTCGCCGTCGAGCACGGCCCACTTGATGAACGTGCCGCCCACATCAACGGCGAGCGACGTGGGGCCGGCGCCCAACTGCGCGAGGTAGTCCATAACCCTGCTCCCTTTCGGCGTGCTAGTTCAGTATGACCGAGCGCGTCAGCGAGCGCGGCTGATCCGGGTTCAGGCCCTTGCTCTCGGCCATCGCCACGGCGAAACGCTGCGCCACGATCAGCCCGGCCAGCGGGTCGATGTCGTGGTACACGAAGCGGGCGCCTGTGGCGAGGATGTTCTCCTCGAGCCCCTCCGGCGCCGGTCCGAACGACCACACGAGCCGCCCTGGCTGAGCGATCGAGATTGGGCCGTGGCGGTAGTCCATCGCCGGGTACGCCTCGGTCCACAGCTGGGATGCTTCGCGGGACTTCAGAGCCGCCTCGTTGGCGAGGCCGATCGTCCAACCAAGGCCAAGGAAGGTGACCTGGTCCACGTCGATCAGGCCGTCCACGGGGATGGTCAGGGCGGTCTCGGCGTCGGCGATGGCCGCGGTGAGGTCCTGGCCGAGCGAGCGGCGCAGCAGTGCGAGAACGCTGGTTGCGAAGCGGGTCTGCACCACAGACTGCTCGTCGGCGAACGCCAAATCGATGACAGCGTCGGCCGCGTCTGCCGCGGGGGAGTCGGTGACGGCGGTGATGCAGATGGTGGGGGTCTCGCCCACCTTGCCGAGGAGGTCGATGATCTCGCTCGTGGTGCCGGAGCGTGTGATGGCCACGATCGCGTCGTAGGAGCGGCCGTAGGGGAACTCTGAGCCGGCGAACGCGTCGGTCTCGCCGTTTCCGGACTGCTCGCGGAGGGTGGCGTAGGCCTGTGCGATGAACCAGCTGGTGCCGCAGCCAACCACGGCCACGCGCGCGCCGGGCGTGGGCAGTACGTCCGTGGACGCGTCCGCGACATCTGCGGCGAGACGCCACACCTCGGGCTGTGAATTGATCTCCGTGGTGACGAAGCGTGTGGTCGTCATGATTCTCCGTTCGATGATTGAAAGTGATCTAATCTAATCAGAAATAGCACTTTCATGCAATGAGTTTCCGTCACGAATTGCCTCGTCTCGTACTATCGAAGCATGAGCTACCTCACTGCTGAACTCCTTGAGACCATCCACTCCCGCGCCGAGCGCCACGATCGCGAGAACACGTTCCCGCACGATGACATTGCCGATCTGAAGGCGGCCGGATACTTCACGGCATTCGTGCCGAAGGAGTTCGGCGGCGGAGGGCTCAGCCTCGCCGAGATGACCCGAGTGCAGCGCGAGCTTGCGGGCGCGGCCCCTGGCACTGCGCTCGGCGTGAACATGCACCAGGTGTGGGTGGGCGTGGCCCGCGTGATGCATGCTGCGGGCCTCGCCGAGGCGGACTTCCTCTTCGAGGCCGCGATGAATGGCGAGATCTTCGGTTTCGGCATCTCCGAGCGCGGCAATGATCTGGTGCTCTTTGGCTCCATGTCCGAGGCGCGGCCCGACGGCGCTGGCGGCTACTCCTTCCACGGCACCAAGATCTTCACCTCCCTGAGCCCGGTGTGGACCATGCTCGGAACGTTCGGCATGGACACTTCGGGCGAATCGCCGATGTCCGTGTACGGCTTCATCCGGCGCGATGGTGGGGGAGTGACGGTCAAGGATGATTGGGATGCGCTCGGCATGCGCGCCTCACAATCGTGCACCACGGTGCTCGACGGCGCCCCCTGCCCGCCCGAACGCGTGCTGCGCCGCCTGGCCCCGGGACCCACGATGGACCCCGTCATCTTCGGGATCTTCTCGAACTTTGAGATCCTCCTGGCCGCGGTGTACACCGGCATTGGCGAGCGGGCGCTGGAGGTTGCAGCCGAGGGCGTGGCGAAGCGCCATTCGGTGAAGAACGACGCGCCGTACTCGTCCGATCCCGATATTCGTTGGCGGCTCGCCTCCGCCGCGATCCAGCTCGATGCGCTTTCCCCGCAGATCGAGACGCTCGCGCGGGACGTGGACGAGTTCACGCCCGAGCGGCACGGCGCCCTCTGGCTGCCGCGACTCTCGGGCCTCAAGGTGCGGGCCACCGAGACTGCGCGGTACGTGGTGGACGAGGCGATCCGCTCGATGGGCGGGAGTTCGTACTTCAGCCGCAATGAGCTTTCGCGGCTGTACCGGGACGTTCTCGCTGGGATCTTCCATCCCTCCGACGACGAATCGGCCCACGCGGCGTGGGCGAACGCACTCCTCGGCCCGCCGCGGTAGCCGCTGCGCGTGCGCCGATGCCCGCCTGCCGCGTCCCCTTCTTCGTCATCCCGCGCGTAGAAGTTGAGGTGTGGGATCGCTATAGGCCGCTTAGCAATCCCACACCTCAACTTCCTTCTGGGTGCAGTCGCTACCAGAGCTGGATGCGCTCCGTCCCCGAAGCGAGGCCTGCCAGCGGACCGGCGGGGTAGGCGTCGTCGGCATTCTTCGTAGCGCCTGCGAGATCGAGGTCGATCCGGGCGGGTGTGCCGTCCCGCTCCTCGAAGTCCGCGTCCGGCAGCCAGGCGAAGCCGAGATCCGTCCCTGAGGTGATCGGTGCGGCGCTGGCGTCGATGCCCGCGGGGAGGGTGATCTCGAGGTACCCGCTTCCGCCATCCACGGTGACGGCAACGCTCGCGTCGCCGCTGAGCACTACGGCACCCTCCTCGCCGGGACGCGGCAGGGCATCCGCCACATAGGCGTTGTTGCGGACGTACACCGGCCGGGTGCGCCCCATGTACCGGGCGTGATCCGAATCGTCGTCCTCAACCAGGCGCCGATACTCCTCCAGCGAGGCCGGGTAATCCGCGTAGCCCGCCATGCCGTAGCCGGCCAGGTGATGACCGATGGAGCCCGGCGCGTACGCGGCGTCCAGGTCTCCGCCGAAGAAGAGGTTGCCGAACCAGCGATCGTCGCCGCCCTCGATGACGGCGAAGCCAGACACCTGGGTGCTGTGCGGGCGGTGGTACGGGGTAGAGCGATCGCGCACCGGCTCGAGGCGTACGGCGCCGCCCACGATGTTGTTCACGTACGCGCCGCCCTGGCTCATGTTGTCCACGCTGATGGGCGAGGCGAACACGTTGTGATCCACGATGTACGGGCCGTGGGACACCTCGATGAAGAGATCTCGCGCGTTGTCGAAGTACACGTTCCGCGTGATGCGGGTGCCTTGCGTCTCCCAGTCGAGCCAGGTTCCGAGCGAGCAGTCGTGGAACCGGTTCCCTTCGATCCGCACATCGAGGGCCGCGTGCAGCTTAATGCCGCCGATCTCGTAGCCGTAGAACTCGCGCTTGTGAGCGATGTGGTGGATGTGGTTGTTCTCAATCGTGGAGAACACGCACCCGAGGTGCCCCACCACGCCGTTCTGCCCGCACTCGTAGATCTCGTTGTTGCGAACGATGTGCGAACCGATGTGCTCGGCATCCCACCCGATCTGGCGTGCCGAGAACACGGATTCGAGCTGGTACTGGTAACCAGGCTTGTCGCCGCGTTCGGTCGAATAGTTGTGCCCGCTCGTCTTCTCCTTGCCGAGTGAGATGGCCGAGCACTTGGCATCGTGGATCTCGTTGTCCTCGACGATCCAGCCCTTCGCCCAGTTCGGCCCGATCAGGCCGGGCTGATCGGCCGTGGGCGGAGTCCACGGGCACGCCGCCTGGGCGAGTTCGAAACCGCGCACCGTGATGTAGTCGCGGTGGTGGACCGTGGGGTAGAAGACGCTGCGGCGCACGTTGATCTCCACGAGCTCATCGTTCGGGTTCGCCCCATCGAAGTTCGCCCAAATGATCGTGCTCCGCTCGCCAACTTCGGCGTACCAGGCGCGGCGGGTCTGCTCCACGTTAACCACGGGGACGACGGCGCCGGACCAATCGTCCACGATCTCGGTGCGTTCGGTGACGGTCGCGACCGCAGCACGGGACCCCACCTCGTAGGAGCCCGAACCGTTCAGGTACACGTCGCCCAGGTGCGTGCGTGGGCGCGTCCGATCGGGCACCACCCAATCGCCAGCGAGTTCCTCTGCGAACGGATTCCATTCGCCAAACAGTGAGTTGGGAACCTCGGCCCGCCACACGCCGTCGGCCTCCTGCTCCCACTGCGTGACGGGCTCGGCGCCCGTGATCTTCACGTGCTCGCCCTCGGCGGCAACGTAGGTAATCCGGCGAGAATCGCTCCGGCCACCCCGGGCCGGGCGCACCCACTCGCGGTAGGTGCCTTCGTGGACCACCACTGTGTCCCCGGCATCGGCCACCTGGGCCGCATGGTTCACGGTTCCGAACGGCTCTGCGGCCGTTCCGGGGTTGAGATCGGAACCCGTCGTGGAGACGTGGTACTCGGTCATTTGCTACTCCTTGATCTGTATATGGGATTACTTGCCGAAACCGGCGGTGAGACCGGAAACCAACTGGCGGCGTCCCACGATGTAGGCGGCCAGCAGTGGCACAACTGAAAGGACGACGGCGGCCATGACGGCCGGGATGTCGGTCTGGAATTCGCCCTGGAATGACCAGAGCGAGAGTGGGACGACTCGCTTCGAGGCGCTTTGCGTGAGCACGAGCGGGAACAGGAAGCCGTTCCATACGTTGAGCGCGTCGTAGATGCCCACGGTCACGAGCGCGGGGCGCGTGAGCGGCAACGCGAGCGTCAGGAGGATCTTCCACTCGGATGCGCCGTCCACGCGCATGGACTCAAACAGTTCCTTCGGGATATCTCGCATGAAGTTCACGAGAATCAGCACCGTGATCGGAATCGCGAATGCGACCGAGGGGAGGATGAGCGCCCACAAGGTGTCATAGAGCCCCAACTGCACGATCAGGTAGTACACGGGGATGATCGTGGCCTGCATCGGGATCGCGAGGCCAAGCAGGAAGAGCGAGAACACTCTGCGCGAAAACGCCGATTGCGTGCGGACGATGACGTAGGACGCCATCACCGAGACCGCGAGCAGGATCGCCACGGTGGCGACCGTGACGATGACGCTGTTGGTGAAGTACAGCATGAAGCTGTTCTCCAGCACGCGGCCGAATGCCCCGAGGGTGGGTTCGGAGGGGAACGAGAGCGGATTCTCGGTGTAGAACATCGACTGAGGCCGCAGCGACGTGACGATGATGAAGTAGATCGGTACCAGGACGAGCAGGAGCCACACCCACGCGAGGACTGATCCGACTACGTTTGGCCGGGTGCGTAGTGACTGATTCATCAGAGCCCTTCCTGCTGAGACTCCATGCGGTCCGAACCGCTGAGCTTGTTGAGTCCGAGTGACATGGTCAGGCCGATGACCACAAGGATCACGGCGATCACGCTCGCGCCGCCCATATCGAAGGAGCGGAATCCCGTGAGGTACATGTGCAGCGGCAGAATTCGCGTTGCATTACCGGGTCCGCCTTGCGTGAGCACGTAGATCAGGTCGAAATAGGTGAGCGAGCCCACGAGGATCAGGGTTGTCGAGGTGATGATCGTGTAGCGCAACTGCGGGATCGTGATGTGCCAGAAGCGATCCCAGGCACTGGCGCCGTCGATCAGTGCCGCCTCGTAGAGCTGAATCGGGATCTGCCGGACTCCGGCCTGGTACAGCAGCGAGTGGAAGGGGATGAAGCACCACGAGATCACGAAGAGCGCCACATAGAGCGCGAGCGTGGGATTGCCGAGCCAGTCCTGGGAGAGCCAGGAGATACCCGTCGCCGCGCCGAGCCCGAAGTTCGGGTCGAGGAGCGAGCGGAAGGAGATCGCCACAGCCGCGGAGGAGAAGAGCAGAGGCAGGAAGTAGAGGATGGAGAGCCAGTTCCGCCACTTCTGGTGCCCGGCCATGAACACTCCGAGCAGGAGGCTCACCGGCGCCTGGAAGAGAACCGAGAAGAAGACCACTTTGACGGATAACCACAGCGCATTCTGCGTCAGGGGATCCGCGAGCATACGGGACCAGTTTCCGGTCCCAATGAATGACGGCGTGCCGAGGCCGTCCCAGCTAACAAAGCTCAGGACTACCACGCCAATGAGGGGAATGATCGCGAAGATCGCGAAGAACCCCAGTGCCGGCACCGCCAGCCACCCGGGGGGCCCGGTGCGGCGGCGGTGTGCCGCACCGGGTGTGGTGAGTGTTGTCACTTGATGGTGGCGTTCATTGCCGTGACGAACTGCTCGGGTGTGCTCTGCTGCAGGAAGATCATCTCGAGGTTGGTGAGAAGCTCCTGTGCGGGAGCCGAGCCGAGAGCCTGATCCCAGGAGAGCTGGAAGTGAGGCGCATCGCGCACCATCTCGTATGCGAGTCCCAGGAAGTCCGCGTCCTCCATTTCGGCAATCTGGTCTTCGATTCCGATGACCGGCGGCACGCCGCCACCCTCGAGCAGGAAGGGCGTGTACTCGTCATCCCAGACGATCTCGTTGAGGTACTGCGTGGCCGTGGCCTGCGCCTCCGGTGTCGCCGAGGCTGCAACGGACCAGTAGTTGGAGGGGTTGCCGACGACGTTCGCCGGGTCACCCTCGCCGCCCTCAACGGCTGGGAAGGTTGTGAATCCGAGGCCGTCAGCCGTGAACTCTGGGGCATCGCCCTTGAACGTCGAGTACACCCACGAACCCTGCAGCAGCATCGCGGCCCTGCCGGTGTAGACCAGCGCAAGATCGGCGTTCGCATCCGCAGAGATGGATCCGAATCCGGACGCGAACCCGCCGGCCTCGACCAGTTCCTGGATCTTGGTGAGCGCCTCGGTGACGGCCGGGTGGGACCACGCGTCAGGCTCGTTGTCGAGGATCGCCTGGAAGACTTCCGGGCCACCGATGCGATCGGTGAGGTACTGGATCCACATCAGGTACGGCCACTTCGACTGGCCAGCCACCGAGAACGGCGCGATGCCGGCCTCGTTGAACTGTCCGACGACGTCGATGAGCTCATCCCACGTGGTGGGAACCTCTGCGCCGATCTGGGCGAAGAGATCCTCGTTGACGAAGAGGATCACGGGCTGGCTCTGGCCATTCGCGATCCCGTACGTCACCCCGTCGATCTTGCCCACGTCCGCAACCGCAGGAATGACGCGGCTGACGACATCGGTGGTCTCCGCGGTGATGTCGACGATGTTGCCGTTTGCAACGTACTCGGCTTGAGTTCCGCCGCCCCATCCGAAGACGAGTGTTGGCGCATTGCCTGCGCCGATGGCCGTGCGGATCTTCTCCTTGTAGGCATCGTTCGCGAACAGTTCGTAGGTGATCGGGGTATCGGGGTTCCCCTCGCTCCAGCGCTCGAACGAGCCGCCCCAGAGCTCCTCGTGGACGCCACCGGTGAGGACCCAGGCGTTCGCTGCGCCGCCTGTGGCACCCGCCGCGCCTCCTTCGGTGGCGCTATCAGTGGCAGCACCGTCTGGGCCGGTGGGCTGCGTGCCGCCGCCGCATCCAGCAACCAGGGCCGTGGCGAGGCCAAGGGC
>JAKDIE010000267.1 GCA_030450655.1 Ruaniaceae bacterium | reverse complement strand
CCCTCTTCGACGAACCCCGGCCGGTGCGCCACCACGATGCGCGAGGAGGCGCCGTGACAGTGGACTCCGTGGGGCTGATTAGCGCCGCACCCTGCCTCATCTGTGTCGAGGGTGAGACTCGGGAGATCGAAGCGTGGTCCGGACCGTGGCCCGTGAGCGAACGATGGTGGTCCGAGCGCCAGCGCGTCGACTGGTTGCAGGTAGTTCCGGTGGGGGGAGCGGCGATCCTCGTTGCCGTGCGTGAGGGCGGCGCCGTCATGGAGGGCACGTATGACTGAATACGCCGAACTGCACGCGCACTCCGCCTTCTCCTTCCTCGACGGCGCCAATCAGCCAGAGGATCTCGTCGCGGAGGCGGCCCGGCTCGGATTGACCGGGTTGGGCCTCACTGATCACAACGGCCTCTACGGCGTGGTGCGCCTCGCCGAGGCGGCACGGGCGGCGGGACTGCCCACGGTGATCGGATCCGAGGTGACGCTCGGGCATGCCCCGCGGACGGGAGGCAAGGCCGCCACACGGATTGATGCCTACGATCCGGCGGGCTCACACCTCGTGATCCTCGCGCGTGGACCGGAGGGATACCACCGCCTCTCGCGCGCGCTGGCGCTGGCGCACATGGCCACAGGGAAGAAAGATTCCATCGACGTGCGTCTCGACGAACTCGCCGCGCACTCAGGAGGCCAGTGGATGGTCCTCACGGGCTGCCGGAAGGGAACGGTACGCAGGGCGCTGGCGGCTGGCGGTGAGGAGGCCGCGCGAGGGTCACTCGCGGAACTCGTGGAGGCCTTCGGTCACAGCAGCGTGGCGGTCGAGATCACCGCGCGCGGCCAGCCGCAGGACTCGGCGCTTCATGGGACGCTCGCGCGGCTCGCCGAGGAGTTCGCCCTCCCACTCGTGGCAACCGGGGGAGTGCACTGCGCGCGTCCCTCCGATCAACGCCTCGCGGACGTGCTCGCGGCAACACGCGCCCGCGCGGACGTGGCGGAGATCGAGGGCTGGCTGCCGGCGTACCCTGCGCATCTCCGTTCCGCCGCGCAGATGTTGCGTCTGCACCGCGATCATCCGTACGCCGTCGAGAATGCCGCACGGATCGCGAGTGAGTGCAGCTTCGATCTGACACTGATCGCCCCCAGACTGCCGGATTGCCCCGTTCCCGAGGGTCACACGGAGGGGACCTGGCTGGCGGAACTCACTGCGCGGGGCGCCGCCGAGAGGTACGGGCCGCGCGGCGCCGAGCGCATGCCCGGCGCGTGGGCGACCATCGACCGCGAACTCGCGATCATCGGAGAACTCGGCTTCCCGGGCTACTTCCTGATCGTCCACGAGATCGTCGAGTTCTGCCGCTCCCGCGGCATTCTCTGCCAAGGGCGCGGCTCGGCCGCGAACTCCGCAGTGTGCTTCGCCCTCGGAATCACTGCGGTGGACGCCGTGCGCCACTCCATGTTGTTCGAACGCTTCCTCTCGCCGGGGCGCTCGGGCCCGCCCGATATCGACCTGGACATCGAATCGGGGCGCCGCGAAGAGGTGATCCAGCACGTCTACGAGCGTTACGGCCGCCACCACGCGGCGCAGGTGGCCAACGTGATCTCCTACCGGCCACGTTCGGCGGTGAGAGATTCCGCCCGGGCGCTCGGGTATGACCTCGGGCAGGCGGAATCCTGGTCCAAGCAGATCGAGCGTTGGGGAGAGGTACCTTTGGATGTGGGGATCCAACAGAAGGTGGTGGAGATTGCACGGCAGATGATGCGGCTGCCCCGGCACCTCGGCATCCATTCGGGAGGGATGGTCCTCTGTGACAGGCCGGTGACCGACGTCTGCCCGGTGGAGTGGGCCACCATGCCGGGGCGCACCGTGCTGCAGTGGGACAAGGATGACTGCGCGGACGCCGGGCTCGTGAAGTTCGATCTCCTCGGCCTCGGGATGCTCACGGCGCTGCGCCGCGCATTCGATGAACTGGAATCGCGCGGCGTGCGCCACGACGGCAGACCGCTGACGATCCACAATCTCCCGCAGGAGGATCCCGGAGTTTACGATCTGCTGTGCGCGGCGGAGACCGTGGGCGTGTTCCAGGTGGAATCCCGCGCCCAGATGGCCACGCTGCCACGCCTGCGGCCGCGCACCTTCTACGACATCGTCATCGAGGTGGCCCTCATCCGGCCGGGCCCCATTCAAGGTAACTCGGTGAACCCTTACATCCGGCGCAGCCTCGGCCGCGAAGAGGTCACGTACCTCCACCCGCTCCTGAAACCTGCGCTGCAGCGCACTCTGGGAGTGCCGCTCTTCCAAGAGCAACTCATGCAGATTGCCATCGACGTTGCAGGGTTCTGCCCGAGCGAGGCCGATCAACTCCGTAAGGCGATGGGATCCAAAAGATCCATCGAACGGATGGGCGCCCTGAAGGGGCGGCTGCTCGAGGGGATGCGCGGCAAAGGAATCTCAGAGGAGATCGGCGAGCAGATCTACGAGAAGCTCCAGGCGTTTGCGGATTTCGGTTTCCCCGAATCGCACGCCTTCTCCTTCGCCTACCTGGTCTACGTGAGCGCCTGGCTGAAGGTGCACCACCCAGAGGTTTTCTACGCCGCCATCCTTGCCTCACAGCCGATGGGTTTCTACTCGCCGCAGTCACTCGTGGCAGATGCCCGGCGCCACGGGGCGCGCGTCCTGCCTGCGGACGTGACGGTTTCCGCTGTTCATCCCTGCGTGGAGTACGACGACGGCGCACTCCCGCCGGTCACGACGAGCCGGTTGGTGAACACTCAAGCGGACCGTGCGGTGAGGCTCGGGCTCGCCGGGATCCGCACGATCGGTACGCAATGCGCCGAGGAGATTGTGGCGGAGAGGGCGCGCGGGTCGTTCGCTTCCCTCGCCGATCTTGCGGCACGGGTCAACCTCAGCCGCGCCCAACTGGAGGCGCTCGCCGCCGCGGACGCCTTGCGTGC
>JAKDIE010000266.1 GCA_030450655.1 Ruaniaceae bacterium | reverse complement strand
AGCCGCCGGAGAGTTCCCCACCCACGAGCTGAGCCGTCTCACACGCGCCCGATAGACGGGCCGTGTGCTCGGGCGCCCAATCCCGGGATCTAGACCTCAACCTCGGTGCGATCGCCGGACCAGAGCGTGTGGAACACGCCGTCCTTATCGATTCGGCGGTACGTGTGCGCGCCGAAGAAGTCGCGTTGACCTTGGAGAAGCGCAGCCGGCAGGCGTTCGGCCCGCACGCCGTCGTAGTAGGACAGCGAGGACGAGAACGCCGGAAGGGGAATCCCGTGCAGCGCCCCGGCCGCCACCACGCGGCGCCAGGAGGGAACGCACTCGTTGACGTTCTGCGCGAACGCATCCTCGGCGAGGAGGAGCGGCGCGCCCGGGTTCGCCTCGTACGCGCGCGTAATGTCATTCAGGAAGCCCGCACGAATGATGCAGCCGCCGCGCCAGATCCGCGAGAGTGTGGCGCGCTCAATGTCCCAGCCGAACTCCGCGCTCGCGGCGCCGATCTGCTCGAAGCCCTGCGAGTACGCCACAACCTTTGAGGCGTAGAGGGCTCGGCGAACGTCCTCGATGAAGGCCTCGCGATCGGGAACTGTGAGGGGCTCGGCGTTCGCCGCGAGCGGGCCGGAGGCGGAGCGCTGCGGCATGCTCGAGGAGAGCGCGCGGGCAAAGGTTGCCTCGGCGATCCCTGTGAGGGGAACGCCAAGATCGAGCGCGTTCTGCACGGTCCAGCGGCCCGTCCCCTTCTGCCCCGCGCCGTCCACGATGACGTCTACGAGCGGGAGCCCGGTCTCGGCGTCGATCTGGCGGAGCACCTCGGCCGTGATCTCGATGAGGTAGGAATTCAGCTCGCCTGTATTCCACTCAGTGAAGATGTCCGCCAACTCGGCCGGGCTCGCTCCGAGGCCGCGACGCAGCAGGTCGTACGCCTCCGCAATCAGCTGCATGTCCGCGTACTCGATGCCGTTGTGCACCATCTTCACGAAGTGGCCGGCGCCGTCGGGCCCGATATGCGCGCAGCACGGTTCGCCGTCGACCTTGGCGGAAATCGCTTCCAGCATCGGGCCGAGCCGGTCATACGATTCGATGGTGCCTCCGGGCATGATCGACGGGCCGAGGAGCGCGCCCTCCTCGCCTCCGGAGACGCCCGTTCCCACGTAGTGGAGGCCGCGCGCGCGGATCACTTTTTCCCTCCGGATCGTGTCGTGGAAGTTCGCGTTTCCGGCGTCCACGATGATGTCTCCCACCTCCATGAGGTCCGCGAGTTGATCGATGACGGCGTCCGTTCCCGCACCGGCCTGCACCATGATGAGGGCGCAGCGCGGACGCTTCAGCGATGCCACGAAATCTTCGATCGTTTCGGAGGGTACGAAGGCGCCCTCGTGGCCGTGATCCGCCATGAGAGCCTCGGTGCGCGCGTGCGTCCGGTTGAACACGGCCACCGTGTAGCCGTTCCGGGCGAGGTTTCGCGCCAGGTTGGATCCCATGACTGCCAGGCCAACCATGCCGACGTCTGCTGTGCCCTCGTGCATCCGATCCTCCTTTGTGACGGCGATGAGTGCCGCTGTACGTGGTCGAGTATGTCTGAGTGCGGCATGCGGTGTGAAGTGCGCCGCACTGCGAGACGGGCGCTCGGGTGCTCAGGCCTCCGGGAGGAATCTGAGTGCGGACGCGAGGTGGTGCCCGTCCGGGCCCGAGATTGATGGCGTGTACGCCTCAAGTCGTTGCCGTGGATCGCGGCTTCGCAGCTCGCTCGGCGTGCCGTGCGCGAGGACCTGCTCCACCGGATTGAGTTGGCGGATCAGGATCGCCCGCACGTGTGCGGGGTGCTCGCGTGCCATCTCGCTATACACGTAGGGATCGTGCTGGCCGTCGTCGCCAATCAGAAACCATTCGATGTTCGGAAACTCGATCGCGAGACGCCGCAGCTGCGTGCGCTTGTGCGCGAGCCCGGAGCGGAAGATCGAGGTTGCGGTGGGACCCCAATCCGTCATGAGGAAGGGGCCCTCGGGGTAGCCGTGGGTCTCGAGGAACGATGTGAGGGTGGGGACCGATCCCCATGCGCCGGTCGAGAGGTACACCACCGGAATCCCGGGGTGCCGCCGGCGTAGCTCCTGAAACAGTTCGGGCATTCCGTGCACCGGCTTGCGTGTGGTGGTGTGCCGCACGAACGTGTTCCAGGCGGCGATGACGGCGCGCGGGAGGTACGTCACCATCACGGTATCGTCGATATCGGCAATGATGCCGATCCGAGTAGATTCGGGAACGATATTGACCCGGGCCGAGACCGATTCGGTGGACGGGGCGCTCAGCACAGCCTCCGTCCAACCAGCAGTGAGGCCGTGGTGGCGCACCACCACGTCGATGTATCCCGAACGGTCGGCCAGAGCGGTGACTTCGGCGTCTCCCACTCGAACGGTCACAGGAATCATCGGCACCGGCGTTGCGACGAATGAGTGCCACCCTCGCTGCGCCTCCTCGAGGGTGCCGACGGGATCGGTTTCCGGGTGCGTGGCTGGGTTGTGCATCACCACGCGGCCGAGGACCCGGGCGAAGGAACTCGAACCATAACCCGTGTACGCCACGATCTGAGGGAGCCAGCCCCGTGCCTTGAGCCAAGGAACGGCGCGAAGGTTGAGCTGATCCTCAAAGCGGGCGCTACGGGGAAGATCCATATGTTCAAGCCTACCTAACTCGCTTTTCGGGCCGCCAACCGACGGCTGCGGCGATGGCGGGAACTTCCGCGCAGTAGTCCACGAGTGCGGCGCGGCCGGCGCCAAGCGAGTCGATCAGCGGGTGCGCGGCGAGCGCGCGCGCGGCGAGCGCGGGATCGCGGTGGCGGGTGGCGGCGAGGAGCAGTTCATCGCTCGCCTTCACCTGCACCATGAGGCCAGCCATCTCGGGCGAGACCGGCGCGATCGGGAGCGGATGAATGCCCGTTCCATCCACACGGCAC
>JAKDIE010000026.1 GCA_030450655.1 Ruaniaceae bacterium | reverse complement strand
AGCGCGGGCACCTTCAACAGACCCACCGCGTACAAACCCAACAGAATGAGAATGATGCCGCCACCGATCCGCAATGCGGGGCGCAGGTCCCCCACCGCCCAGCCAATCAACGAGATCAGGGACCACATCGCCACAAAGACGGCCGAGAACGCCGCCACGAACACCCCCGTGTGCACTAGCGCGGCGCGCCGCGCCGGCGCCCCGCTCGGAGCGGCCGGTTGCGATTGTGGAGCTGGTGTGGGTCCCCCCATCGGCAAAGCCAGCGCCGGAACGTACGCGTGAGACGTGGGCTGCCGCTGGCCCACAAGATAGGAAATGAAGACCGGCACCACCGGAAGGAAGCAGGGGGATGCGAAAGTCACCACTCCAGCGAGAAAGGCGAGAGGAAGAGAGACGGCATCCATCGCGTCTCATTCCGCAGGGGCATCGTCGGGATCGGACAGGCCCTGGAGATGCATGGTGATGGTCTCTGCCATCTCGGAGCCGGGTTCCAACTCGATGACGCGCTGCCAGGCCGCCTGGGCTGCGTCCATATCGGCGGGGTCGCTGGAGAGGTAGTAGAAGCCGAGGTTGTACCAGGCGGTGACATTGTTTTCGTCGACGGCGATCACGCCGTCCCACTGCTCGCGCGCCTGCTCGATCATCCGCAGATTGAAATACTGCACGCCGAGTTCCAGGCGCGCGTCCACATCCAAGGGGTTGGCAGCCACCGCGTCCTCGAGTTCCCCGATTCGGGCTGCCGATTCGGCCTGGCTGCCCTGCTCGGTGGACACGCTGTCAGTGGCCGAGGGCGATTCGTCCCCGGACTGCCCGGCGTACCAGATGCCCCATGCCACACCGAGGATCAGGGCAACAACGAGCACTCCGCGCACGGAGACTGGCAGCATCGATTTCTTGCCCGTGGCGGTCTCATTCGCGGTGCGAGGGACATCCGCAATGGGACCGCGCTGCGGCCCCGCGCCGGATTTCCGGCGGCCGCGCTGGAGGATATCGTCCTCTCCTTCCATGTCGTTATAGAAGTCATCCGACTCATCGGGTTCCAGTGCATCGGCCGCACTCAACTCAGCGGAAACCGCTCGCTCGTCCTCGATTCGCCGGAGCTGATCCGTAGCCCAGCCCGCAAGTTCCGGCGGGGCCGATTCTAGGAAGACTTCGAGCGCCTCGCGATCGAGGTGAACTCTATTGCCGTCGGGTTCACCGTTCTGTTCGGGCGTGGACGGCATCCCTACTGGCTCCGCAACGACGCGTTGAGGTTGTTCACCGTGGTGACCGAGGGCTGCAGGTCCTCCGCGGGAACGCCAGTCAGTGCCAATTGACCGAGGCGCGCGGCGTCCAGTGCCTGGCTGAGGATGCGCTGGATGTAATCCGGGGCATGGAACCCGTAGGAGTTCTCGGAGTACACGTAGTCAATGTAGAAGCTCGCCTTGTTCTGATACTCGCGCGCAAGATCGATGTACTCTTCCGGGGTACCCTCCGCAATCGCCGTCTCGATGTCTCCGATCAGGAACACGAGAGCGTCAAGCGAGCGATCCCGAGACTCAATGAAGCGATCCTGAATCGTGGTGACGCGATCCGCCAGCACCCCGTCACCAGTCGTGTGACAGGTTCCACAGGAAGCATTGATATCCGCCAGCGGGGTGGTGATGTGGTGATTGGTGACCTTGACGGCACCCTCACGCTCGTATGCCATGTGGCAATCGACGCAGCTCACGCCATTCTTGGCATGAACACCCTGCGCCCAGATGTCGAACTCGGGATGCTGCGCCTTGAGCATCTCAGCCCCCGTGCGCTCATGTACCCAATCGACGTGCCCAACATCTTGGTAGTGGTCCCAGATATCGTCAATGTCCAGGCCCTTCTCCCACGGGAACTCCAGCACCTTGTCTTCACCCGCGAAGTAATACTCCACGTGGCACTGCGCGCACACATAGGAGCGCATCTCCTGGCGGGTAGCGTCCCGATTGACCTCGTAATCCTCCACTCCTTCGAGTGCCTTAAGCTCGGCGATTCCTGCGGCGAACGCTGGGCGAGTGATCCGCAAGGCCATCGTCTCCGGGTCGTGGCAGTCGATGCACGAGACCGGGTGCTCGGCCAGTTCGATGGCGTCATCGAGCGAGATCGTCCCCATCGCTAGGAAGCCCGCCTGCCGATCGCCGTCTCCGAGCGCCGTGTACATGGATGGAGTGGAGGCGTGGCAGTTGAGGCAGGTGCCGGGCTGGTTGAACTCCGTGTTACGCAGGGTGAATTGTTGATCGAGGATCATGTACTCGTGACCGCGAGCATGGCGATAGTCCACCGCAAATGGATATCCGAGCCACATGTCCACCAATCGAGGATCCTCCTCGAGCTTCGAAGACGGAACCTCGGTGCGCGGGTCCCCTTCGACGTCGTGAGGCACCATGACGCCTCCGTGGGCGGACTCGGTGAACTCCGCAGTGCGCAGGAAAGCCTCGTACTGGGAGGGGAAGTTCTGGCCCCAGACGGCGGGGTCAACCACTGTCTCGTCGATCTGTACTACGGGGGCAAAGGAGGCGTGCCCCTCCTGCTTGCGTTCGAAGATGTTGATCAGGAGGGCAGTGATTGTCACCGTCACGACAATGGCCCCCACGAAGATGAGCGCCAATACCTTGGGACTCTGCCCTCGCTTCGAGGTGGGTGTCGTGCTCGTTTCCATGATCATCTCCTACTTGTGTCCAACTCCGGAATGGCAACGCACGCAGTCGAAGACCTCGCCGCTCTCCGAGGTGCCGGGGTGCCGGATGTCCTCCGTGAGTTCCGCATGGCAACTCAGGCATGCTTGGTTGGTGATTGCGAGGCTCACGGGGCGGGCCTCGATGTTCTCTGGATGCCAGCCCGTCGTGAACTTGAGCGCGTGCATGAAGCCGTTCTCGCCTTTGACGAAGTACTTGTGAATCACGTTGTCATGCGGCAGGTGACAGTCCGAACATGTGGCAGTATTCGCGTGCACTCCGGCGATCCAGCCGTCGTACTGATCCTCCATGATGTGGCAGTTAATACAGGCCTGCGGGTCACTTGAGAGGTACGAACTGCCCTTCGCATAGACGAAGGTGTAGACGGCCAAGCCAATCATCGCCCCGATGATGAACACGACGATCGAGAGCAGGGCGAAGCGGGTTGTCCTGGCCCGTGGACCTGCCTCGCCGGCCATGGCGCTGATCCTCTCCCTTGGTGCGTCATTCCGTGATCTCGATACGTCCTCCGCACACCCCCATTAGCGCGCATCGAACTGATTTGACGCTAACATCCGTCGCGTCATGAAACACCGAGATTGCGAGCCCCAACTGTCCCACTTTCGGCGAATTTCCAAGGAAACTCGAGAGCGTGGGACCAACGGCCCCCGAAAATTCCGGCAGCCTCACATCTTGGGCCTTAAGGCCCAATCGCCATAGGTCCAGCGTGCTCCCGTCCGCGCCGAGGAATCCGGCGAACAGGTGCGCCGCGTTCACGCGGGTAGTCTGACCTCGATAGGCAAATCACCGGAGGGATTGCAGTGAAAGCTCGGCTCGTCATTGTTGCGATTGCGCTCGCCACACTTCTCAGCGGTTGCGTCCGAATGCACTTTAGTCTCGATATTGAGCCGGACGACACCGCGAGCGCCACCATCGTCATGGCTATCAGCGATGAGACCGCCACGGCCCTCGGATACGACGATCCCGCCGCCGCCTGGTCAGACTTCGAGGCTGCGGCGATGGAAGAGATCCCCGACGACGTCACCACCGAGCCCTACGCGTCCGGCGGCTACACCGGGGTAGTGGTCACGGTCCCCTCAACCCCAATCGATCGCATCGACTACGGTGGCGCGAACGTCAGCGTGACTCGTGAAGGCGACACCTTCGTTGTGAGCGGGGGCCTCAACGAGGAGGAGGTCGGTGTAGCGGAGGCCGAGGATTCCTCCGCTCCGGACATCGTCTACACCGTCTCCTTTCCCGGCGGGGTGCTCGAGCACAACGGGACCCTCATCGATTCGAACACCGTGCAGTGGACCCTGAGCAGCGAGCACATTTTCGACATGCATGCAGTGGGCGCCGCGGTGGCAGCAGAACCGGAAGCGATCTCCGGCGCAGCGGACGCTCGAGATCCGGTTCCTGAACTCGGCGGCCTCCTCTGGATCTGGTTCGGCGCCCTCGCAGTTGCGATCGCGCTAGCGGTCGTGGTGATCGTGGTGGCACGGAAACGCCGCGCCCGGCATTAGCGTGCTCACCCTGGCCCCGCCCGTGCGGCCGCGTGCGCCCACATCCCTGCCACGGGAACGCGCACGCTGACCACCACGTGTTCGGAGCTCACCTCACAGGCAACCACCTCGGCACCATTCGCCGCCGCTACGACCCCCGCTGCAGTGCATGGAGCCGCCCCACTCAGCAGCGCCTGGGCACCCGCGAGCGCCGCGAAGTCAGCCGCGCTCTGCGCCTCATGACGCGCGGCCGAGGCCGAGCCGAGCAGGCCGAGATAGGCCGCGAGAAGGAGGGTCACGGCCACGATCGCGAGGACGAGAACGCTCGCCGCGCCGTCGTCCCGGTTCCCGAATGGCCGTTGCAGTGGCTGTCGCATAGAAATCTCCAAACCGTGATGACACCGGGACCGTCACCGTCACGCGGACACTCTCCCCAACGAACATGGTCTCGGCATGCGCCTCAGGTCCCGCCACCTCCCGAACGATCCGCGCGATCTCATCAACGGATCCTCCGATGGCCGCCTCCCGCGCGCCCGCACGAGCTCCATCAATCGCCGCCAGTCGAGCCGCCCCCGCCACAACCACCGCGAGGCACAACCCAAGCACCAAGAGGACGGCTGGGAGCGCGAGTGCGAGCTCCACGCTCACGTACCCGCGCTCCCCGTTCCGCTTCACGTGGTCAGCGCACCCGAGACGATGGAGGTGAGCGCAGCACGCACGGCGTCCGAATTGATCACTGCCAGCAACAACAGCGCGAACGCCACGGCAGCGAGTATGCCAACCGCGTACTCGGCGCTGACCATTCCCTCATCCCTTCTCATCCAACGACGCATGTCATTTCCTTCCTTTCAACCGACCGTCGGTTGTCTCTGACCAGAGTGCCTGCCCTACTACCGGCGCCGCATCGCCCCGGGCGAGCACCTGTGGATGGACTCCCGCGCTCCCGCTGTGCATGCACCTACAGCAGCCCGCCGCCGAGCGAGAGAACGACCGGGACCACGCCAAGGAGAACAAATGCGGGTAGGTAGCAGAGCCCAAGTGGGACCACCAGGCGCACGGAGAGCCTCTGCGCCGCCTCCCGCGCGAGGCGATCGCTGCGCATGACCACCGAGCGGGCGGCCCCGGAAAGCAACGGCACCGGATTGGCACCGTCGAGCCACGCAGGCTCAATCGCCCGGGAGATGAGGCCAGGTACCGGCCACGCCTCCTCCCATGGGGCTCCAAGCCGCAGCAACGTGCCGGCGTCAACAAGCTCGCCCCGCCCTCCTGCCGCACCCACCGCGCTCAGCGCCCGGGGAATGGACGCCCCCGTCACGAGTGCCCCGGCAACCAGGTGCGCATCGATCGCCTCCTCCAGTGCCGCCTCCCGCGACGCCCGCGCGATGAGGGACTTGGACCAGAGATATCCCGCCACGATGAGCACGATCCCGCCGCCCGCCGCCAGCGTCCCTAGCCCGCCACCGAGGATCGCATGCGCCGGATCCGCACCCATCGCCGCACCGATCCCAACCCCGAGGAGAGGGAGCGTGGCCAAGAGGCGCGCGGAGGTCCGCGGCCCGGCCAACGCTACGGCGGCAGCATCCGCCGCCGCCTGAGTCTGGGCGAGGATCTCGCCGTAGTGGTCGAGGAGGTCCGCCAGCGGTGCCCCAAGTTCCCGTGAGAGACGGGCCGCCGCGAGAGCGCCGCGTGCGGGGCCGGGCGCGCGCGCGTCCATCTCAATCAGCGCCCGCGGACCATAATCGTCCACTGCCGGATTGAGACCCCATCTCTCGGCGGTACGCGCCCATGCTTCGCGCTCCCCTGCCCCCGCCCGCGAGCGCGCGGAGACTTCCGCAATCAACGCGCTCAGGTCCACGGCGCGCCGCCGTCGGCGGCTCACACGCCCCATACGCACCGGCACGCGCAAGGGCACCTGCGAGTATGCGAGCGCCCACGCGCCGAGCGTTACGGCGAGGACCCAGACCATCGCTCGAGACCCGTTTCCACTCCGGCCGCCCGTTGATCTGGCTGGGCCCTGGTCACCACGGGGATGCACCGCATCGCGTCACGCCCCTCAACGGCCGCGATCTGGCTCACCCATCGGGCGGATCCTTCTCGGCGTACGTACACCACGGCGTCGAGTGCGGCGTTCCCGTGCAACGCCAGTTCCCCCGGCGCAAGGCCCGAAAGTGAGGCGAGCCGGGCTGGGACATCCTCGGCCGAGTTCGCGTGGAGTGTGAACCAGCTGCCACCGTGCCCGGTGTTCAACGCCGTCAGCATCTGACGCACCTCCGCTCCTCGCGCCTCGCCGAGCACGATCCTGTCCGGCCGCATGCGCATGGCCGCCCGCACGAGTTCCGCGAGGGGCACCTCGCCGCGCCCCTGCACATTGGCCGCGCGCTGCTGAAGGTGCACCACATGTGGATGCACGGGCCGGAGCTCGGCCGCCTCCTCAATGCACACGATTCTCTCCTCGTTCCCAACGAGTCCCAGCAGTGCGGCAAGCAGGGTCGTCTTCCCGCTTCCCGTCGAACCGGCGACCACGGCGTTCGCCCGCCGCCGCACCAGCTCGCGCAGCACCTGCCCAGTCCCGGCATCGCACATCCCGAGCCGTGTCAGCTCGTCGAAGGAGAAATCGCCGGGGCGCAGCGGCCGCAGAGAGATGGAGGTTCCATCCGCCGCCACCGGCGGCACCACCGCATGTAGCCGCACCCCCGAAGGCAGCACGCCGTCCACAATCGGACTCGAATCGTCCAGCCGTACCCCCGCGAGCGCCGCCAGGCGCACCGCCAGCGCCCGCACAGCCTGTTCCGGGCCGAGGTCGATATCCACTTCGTGTACGCCACCACCCCGGTCCACCCACAGTTTCCCCGCATGGACGACGACGTCCGTCACCCCCGGGCTGTCGAGGAGCCTCTGCAACGCATCACCGGCCCCCTCAACTTCTCTACGGGCGAGATCCATCGCCTCCAAGAGAGCTGGCGCCGATGCCGCGTTCACCCCTGCCGCCACGGCCACACCGAGGCGCGCACCACCCGCAACCCAGCGGCGCACTTCCGCCAGCGCGCTCATAGGTACTCGAGAATCTGGCCAACGATCCCCCCAGCAACCTTCGCTCCGCTCCCACGGGTGCGATCTCCCGGCTCCCCGCCGTGGGCGGGTGCGAGTCGCGCGCCCTTTTCGTGGGGGAAGACGATCACTTGCGTGCCGAGGAAGTCCGCGATATCTGCGGGTGTGACGACCGTTCCAGTGGGATGCGTTCGCGCCACCGCGATCACAGGCACTGCGATCCCGTGGCTCACGCGTTCCCACAGATCCAGATCGCACCGCTCGCCGGAATACACCACCACGAGAGCGTCCAGTCCGTCCGCATCGGCCGATCGCGTGAGCCTCCCGCGATCTTCAACCACCACGTCATGGAATCGCGAGAGACTCGCAGCAACAGCCGTAGCCACCCCCTTCGCGGGGCACCGGCCTGCCATGAGGCGGGCGCGGCGCCACATCGGCAGGGTCTCGGATAGCCTCTGCGGCAGGATCGGCCCGTCCAATTCGATCTGGGACCAGGCATCCCGAGACTTGGTCCACTCGGGCAGCGGCGAGTGCGGATCGTCGCTCACGAGAGCCACCGTGAGCGGGTGATGCGCCAGGGTGCGCGCGATGCACGCCGCCAGGTACGTCACGCCTATCCCTCCGCGCATCCCCATAACCCCAACCCGCGGGCTCGGCGGCGCGTTTGCTCCGGACATGTGGGCCAATATCTCGGCGCGGTTCTCGGAAAGCATCACCGTGAGATCCGGCCACGCTTCATCGGGCGCCGCGGCAGCCGGCACTCCCGTGACGACGCCGAGCGCCCGTCCGCGCGCGCCCGAGGGAACCGGGACGGAGGTGACGACACGATCGTGCGCCTCCACCTCAAACGGCCAGGCACGCACCCGCACCCACGGAACTCCGCTCAGGTCGGCCAACTCGGCGATTCCGGGGCTCTCGAACGGGTCAACAATCACCACACGACTACTCATCGCCCCATCGTGGCGACAGTCACTGGGTCACCGCATCCGACCCGCCACTTCCTTGTGGATAACCTCGCGCTGCGCCGCCTGTGTATAACTTTCTCGCTCGGAGCCCCCTCACCCGCGTACTCTGGTGAGGATGAAATCGGCATTTGGCGCGCGACGCGTGGCGTTCTTCGACCTGGACAAGACCGTCCTGGCGACCTCCGCCACCCTTGCCCTGACCGGACCGCTTCTGCGCTCCGGATTGATGAGCCGCATGGATCTCGCGCGAGGATTCCAAGCACAGCTGAGCTACCACCTCCTCGACGCGTCACATGAGCGCTCCGAGCGTGTCAAAGACTCACTGTCAGCGATGGTCGCCGGCTGGCCCGTATCGGAATTCGAGACCGTCATCAACGAGGCTCTCCACTCAGAAATCGAGCCGATCGTGTATCGCGAGGCGCTCGACGCGATCAGTGCGCACCAGGCGGCCGGTCACGCCGTGATCATTTCCTCCGCCTCCGCCGAGGCAATCGTGAGCCCCATCATGCGGATGCTCGGTGCGAACGGCATGATCGCCACAGTTCTTGAGGAACGAGACGGCGCCTATACCGGCAACATCGCTCACTACAACTACGGCGAAGCGAAGGCAGTCGCGGCACGCTCCCTCGCCGCCCGCCATGGATGGGATCTCGCGGAGAGTTGGGCGTACTCCGATTCCGTGACGGACGAGCCACTCTTGCGAGTCGTTGGCAATCCGGTTGCCGTGAACCCGAATCGGCCGCTGGCAAGAATCGCGCGCGATGAGGGCTGGCAGATCCGTCGCTTTGACCACCCCGTGCGATTGGAGGATCGAGTTGCCTCCCCTCTCGCTGTCGCCGTCGCTCTTGCCACGATCGGCGCGATCGGAGCACTGGCATTCGTGCTTTGGCGCAGGAAGGCATCATGACGACACCAGCACCTCCGGTCACGCCCGCAACTCCACGCCCGCCGGACTCACGGGTGCGCTGGCATGTCCTCGCGAGCCTGGCAGGGACGGTGCTTGCGGCAGCCATTCTCTGGAGTTCGCTCACCCTCCACAACGAGTTCATGGCGCTAGCAGTCGTTGCCGTGGCGGCTACCGTGTGGGCCTTGATCGCGAGCCAGTCCTCCCTCGGCTACCTCGTACCGGGCATCCTGTTCGGCATAAGCGCGCTCGTGCAGCAGTTCGTCGTCGAGATTCCCGTCTTTGGGCGGTATCTCATCACCACCCGCACTGGCATCATCGTCGCCGTTGCGTTCGGCCTCGCCATCGCACTTCATTTCGCGCGCAAAGACGGAAGAGCTGCAGTGCTGCGGGACGAACTCGCCGCAGCCGTTCACGCGTCGCACGCACCCGAGAGCCGCAGGAGCCGACACATCCTCGCGGGTCTCGGCGCTGCGCTCCTCGCGGGAATCGCGCTGGCGATGGCGGCGTTTGGAGGGGGTGGGGCCGTCGCCTTCCGGTGGGACACTCTCGCTGCTCTGGTCCTCATCACGATCGCCGCGGCGCTCGGCAGCCTGTCGGCGTGGGCGCCGCTCGCCGCTGGTCTCCTCGGCGCGGTGTTCACCGCATTCCACTGGACGGATCTCACGAGCATCTACCTCCCGTGGATCCATCAAGAAGCCGCAGCGGAGGGGGCCCGTGCACTTGCAGTCGCCACCCTGCTGCTCGTGACAGGCGCCGTTTCGTGCCGGCTCGCCCGGCGCTCTGGGCAACGCGCCGAGCGCCGCGAGCGCGCAACCTCATAGCCCCTTCCCCGTCAGTTCGTGCACTGCGGTTGAGCTCTGCGACGGCGCGGCGCCGTTTCCCACGGCCACCACCTCGTTACTGTGATCTCATGACGGATAGGCCCGAAGACCCCACGCTCAGCCCGTACGACGACGCCTCCGACCCTGGGACGGAGCCCTTCATCCTTGGAGCGCAGGACGAGGAAGAGACAGCGGACGCCGAGCCCACCAGCATCGACCCC
>JAKDIE010000265.1 GCA_030450655.1 Ruaniaceae bacterium | reverse complement strand
CGGACCAATAGCCGGGTCTCATGCGGCCGCACCTCCATCGTGGTGATCAACGCGGACCGGTGGGCCGGAGCATCGGATGCATTCCTTGAGGCCGGCGGGACCATTGAGGAGTACCGGCGGTACGTCATCAACCACGAGGTGGGGCACTTCCTGAGCCACCCGCACGTCTCCTGCCCGGCGCCCGGGCAGCTCGCTCCCGTGATGCTTCAGCAAACCCTACGTCTCCAAGGCTGTACACCGAACGGCTGGCCGAATCCGTGAGAAAATGGGCGCTGGCCCATCATCGGGCCGCAGCTGTGACGCGTGGAGTAGGGGGCTAGCGAATGCGTCGGATCATCGGGACACCCCGCGAGTACGCGTGGGGCTCTCACACCGCTCTGCGCGAATTCTGCGAGGTGCCGGTACCCGCGGGGCCTCTCGCCGAAATCTGGTACGGGGCTCACCCTGCGGCACCCTCGGGAGTGGAGAATGCAGGGAGCCTGCTGTCCATGATCGACGGCGACCCGGACTGCTACTTGGGGGCCGACGTCGGGCAACGTTATGACTGGCGCCTGCCGTACTTGATGAAGCTGATCGCCCCGGTGGAGCCACTCTCCTTGCAGGTGCATCCTTCGCGCGCAATGGCGCAGCGTCGCTTCGCGGAGGAGACGGCCGCGGGGGTGGCACTCGAGGCGCCCGATCGGCTGTACAAGGATTCGAACCACAAGCCTGAGTTGGTGTACGCGCTGAGCGAGTTCGAGGCGATGTGCGGGTTCCGGGCGCCCAGGCGGGCGGCCGAACTGCTGGGTGGCCTGGGAAGTGGGACGACAGACTCGTTGCTCGCGCACCTGCGGCGCTCACCCAATGCGGCGGGGGTTGAGGCGGCGTTCACGGAGCTGTTCTGTGTGCCGCCCGCGGCGGACGATCTGGCCCGCGTGGCCGAGGCCTGTGCGCTGCGCCTGGAGGCGGACTCGCCCTCGCCCCGTGCGGACCGCATGGTGGTGCTATTGCATTCGAAGCATCCCGGCGATCCCGGGGTGCTGGCGCCGCTGCTGCTGAACCCCGTCTCGTTACGGCCCGGGGAGGCCATGTTCGTGCCAGCCGGCGGAGTACACGCCTACTTCTCGGGGCTGGCCGTGGAACTGATGGCGGCTTCCGATAACGTGCTGCGCGCGGGGCTGACAGGCAAGCACGTGAACGCGAAGGAGATGCTCGCCAACGTGGACTATGTGGCGGCGCCGCCGGTGCGGATCGCACCAGAAGTGACGGATGACGAGCTCACCGAGGTGTTCTACGCGCCCGTGGACGATTTCCAGCTCACGGTGGTGCACCTGGTGGATGTGCCACGGCCCTTGAGTGGCTGGGGGCCGCGCATCGTGCTGTGCGTGCGAGGGCACGCGTTGATCCGGGTAGGGGAGGAATCCGTAATGCTACAGGCGGGCCAGGCGGTGTTCCTGCCCCCGGGCGAGGGCGCGCCGGTGGTTGCGGGGGAGGGCCGCCTCGTCCAGGCGTCGGTGCCGTAGGCGGAGCGCTCCCAAGGCGTCCTGGGCCCGTGCGATGACGCGCCGGGCCACGCGGGGTGGAGTTAGGCGGTGAGGCGTGCTGCTTCTTGCTGGGCGAGGCGATGGCACGTGAACTCATCGATCTCGTGCAGGATCACCACGCTGCCTCCTGCCGCCCAGCAGGGGATGGCCACCGAGATCCATTCGTTCGTGATGGGACGCAGTGCCACGCGCTCGTTGCAGCCGCTTCCGTTGGGTGCCAGGACGGCCACTGGGGAGATGAGCACATCGGGCTGGGACATGAGATCGGCGGCGCCGTCCAGGGCGTCGTCGGGCAGGGAATCACCCGTCCACGAGAGCGCGAGCGGTTCGAGGGGGACGGCGATGACAGTCTCGAGGCCACCGGCCCAAAACTCGGGATCGTTCGTGATGACCACATCCGCCTCGGACAGATCCGGGCCATCCTCGCGGAAGCGCACGCGCGCCCCCCGCAGCCAGGCCGCGCACGCCCACACCGCCGCGCGCCAGTGAACCGGCAGATCGATGCCCACGATGGACTCGGCGCTCACGTCCTCTTCGTCGAGGAAATTCGTGGCCTTGATAATCCAGTTCGTGAGGACGCGCCCGGAAAGTTCGACGCGCTCGGCGCCACCATCCGCGTACCACGTGAGGTGGGGGGATGTGGAGCGTGCGAGTTGATCGAGGACATCCATGAGTATTGAGCATACGCCGCATCCCAAATACCGCACCCTCAAGGGAAGCATGAGAGCGACACGCCGAGGCGACCGAAAAATCTGCCGTTCCGGCTTGACTCGAGCGTGTTACACGGGTGTAATTCAACGTAGCAGTCGTCAACGATCATGGGAGAGAACGTGTGGAACCTTCTCGGTGATGGTCCTTTGGCGTCCCCGTCGATTTCGCTCGTTGACATGCTGGATGACGACGGTCTGCTTGCCTGGCAGGACCGCGCGCTGTGCGCCCAGACCGATCCGGAGGCGTTCTTCCCCGAGAAGGGTGGATCGACCCGCGAGGCCAAGCGCGTGTGCACCTCATGTGAGGTGCGATCCGAATGCCTCGAATACGCCTTGGGTAACGATGAGCGCTTCGGGATCTGGGGTGGACTGTCCGAACGCGAGCGCCGCAAGCTGAAGCGCCGCGCAGTTTAGGGATGGCCCGCACGGCGCATCCCGAGACCACCGCAGTCCTCGTCACCTGCGGGGCCACGCCGTACCTCCAACGCACCCTGCGGGGTATCTTCGAGCAAACGCACGCGCCCACCCGCCTGGTGATCGTGAACATTTGGCGCAGCGGCCGGGATGTGGGTACGGGGGAGGACATCCCCACTCTCGTTGCGGAAATCGGCCTCGACACGGTGACGCGCGTGCGAGTGCTCGCGGCACCCGAATCCACGAACTTTGGTGCTGCCGTGCGCCGCGGGCTCGAACTGAACGCGGCGGCGCAGCAGCGGG
>JAKDIE010000264.1 GCA_030450655.1 Ruaniaceae bacterium | reverse complement strand
TGGGCGAGGAGGCGGATCGAAGAGAGCGCCTGCGCGATGGTGTCGTGAATGTCGCGGGAGATGCGGGTGCGCTCGGCGATTGCACCGGAGTGGCGTTGGGCGAGCGCGAGCTCGTCCTGCAACTCGGCCATCTCCTGCTGGGTGGCCGTGAGGGAGCGCACCAGGCGGTCACGCTCGGCGGCATCGTGCAGGAGTTGCAGGTAGCCGCGGGAGATTCCGAATGCGAAGATCCCACCGATGAGTGGCCCGAACACGTCCGCGTAGCTGATCGTGCCGTGATGAAGCAGTGGCGCCGCGACCACGATCACGAAGACGAGCGCGGAGAATGCGAGTCCCCATTTGACCGGCAGGAGGTGCCCGGCGAGGAGCCACAGGAGGAAGGCGAGCCACACGAATTCAGCCGAGACTGCCACTGCGGCGATCCAGATGACGGCGAATCCGATCAGCCACCACACCACGAGGCGCCGCGAGGTGGTCTTGGAGGGCAGGATCGTTCCTGCGGTGTGCCAGGCGAGGATCGCGAGACCGGAGATGATGGCGGCGGGTAACGAGACGCCGTCCCCGATCGCTCGGATCACTCCGGTCACGGTGAGCGCTGCGGCCATCACATGCTGGCCGATCTCCATCGCGCGCACGGTGGGGCCCACCTTGACGGGACCGTCCGAATCCTTGCGCCTCAACGGCACGTGTACGAGACTCATGGACTCATTCTCCCCGGTGTGCGGGGGCCACCTGGTACGCAGGGAGCTTTCCGGGCCACCAGATGCGATCGCCCACGAGGCTGAAGATCGCGGGAACGATCACCGTGCGCACCACGAGCGTATCGACGATCACGCCCACCCCCACGATAAGACCCAGTTGCCCCAGCGTCACCAGAGGAAGAACGCCGAGAGCCGCAAACACCGCGGCAAGCACGATGCCTGCACTTGTGATCACTCCGCCGGTGTGCGCCACAGCCTCGACCATCCCGGCCCGCGTGCCGATCGCGTCCGCTTCCGTACGTGCACGGTGTACCAGGAAGATCGTGTAGTCGATTCCCAACGCCACCAGGAAGAGGAACGAGAGCAGCGGCACCTGCAGATCGAGCGCCTCCTGCCCAAACAGGACCCTACTCAGCCAGGCGCCGGCGCCGATTGCGGCGAGAGAACTGGCGAGATTCACGAGGAGAAGGAGCACGGGCGCCACCAACGAGCGCAGCAGGAACATCAGGATGAGGAAGCTGACCGCGAGCACGAGAGGCGCGATCAACAGCAAATCGTGCTGATTCCCGGCGCGGGCGTCCAGATCTGTGGCGACCGCGCCCCCAACGAGAGCGTTAGCCTCGGGGATCGCGTGAACGGACTCGCGAAGCTCGGTGATCTGGTTCAGGCTCTGCGCGGTGCTCGGCGCGTACTCACTGGTGACCATGATCTTCGTCAAGGATTCATCGGTGCTCATTCCAGCCGCGTGGGCTCGAACCACTCCCTCGAGTTCACTCGCGGCGGCGGTCACCTCCTCGGCGCCCGCCGTTTCCGTGACGATCCAGATGGGTTGCGCTTCGCCGGGCGGGAAGTGCCCCGAGAGCGTTTCCAGGCCTGCGGCCGATTCGGAGTGCACCCGGAACTTCTCGAGTTGGTCGAGGCCCACAGAGGCCCCAAATAGGCCCGTCGCCATGACCGCGAGCAGCGCGAAGCCCGCCGCCAGGCTCGCCACCGGACGCTTCGCCACGTGTGAGGCGATCGCGCGCCAGGCGCCGCCGGTGCCGGTGACGTCTCCGGGCCGCGGGACGAACGGCCAGAACACCTTGCGGCCACACACGGCCAGGAACGGAGGGAGCACGAACAAGACGGCAACGAGGGCGATGAGCAGGCCGATTGCCGCGGGCACTCCCAAACCGCGCGTCACCGGGATCGTGGCGAAGATGAGCGTCAGCAAGGCAAGCACCACGGTGACGTTCGATGCGAGGATTGCGGGCGCCGTCTTCCGCCATGCCACGCTCAGGGCGTGACGGTCGTTATCGGTCCGGCGCAACTCCTCTCGGTACCGGGAGATCAGCAGCAGCGCATAGTTGGTTCCGGCTCCGAACACGAGAACGCTGACGATTCCGGCGTCGAAGTGGAGATCCCATGCCGCACCCGCAGCGGCGGTGACGCGCCCGGCGAGGCCGTCCGCCAGGCCGATCACGGTCAACGGGATCAGCCAGAGAACCGGTGACCGGTAGGTGATGATCAGGAGGATCGCAACGATCAGGATCGTCACGATCAGTAGCGTGAAGTCCGCGCCCTCGAACGAGGCTGCCACATCGGCGCCGAACGCCGGACCTCCGGTCACCTCCAGCACCAGGCCGGCCGGGATGTGGGAGGCGATCTCAGAACGTAGCTCTTTGATGACATCCGCAGTCTCGGTGTTATCGGTGCCCACCGTGATCGGTGCCACCAATAACGCAGCCTTGCCATCCTCGCTGACCATCGGCCCCGAGGACGCCGCCGCCGTGTGTTCGTCCAGGACGGCGAGAAGATCCTCGAGAGCCGCGATATCGGTTGTTGAGAGGACGCCAGCATCCTCACGTGAGGCCACGACAATCACGGGTTGGCGATCCGCGTTCGGGAACTCGGCCAGTAGCTCGCTCACCTGGGTTGATTCGGCGCCGGGGGGCGCCTGATCGGCCCCGGTCGGCGCCTTCGCTCCAGTGAAGAACCCGAACATCCCAACCATGATGAGAAGCGAGACGCCGAGGGAGATCCACGCCCCGCGGCGGGAGGTCAATCGGTCGGAAAGGTGCGAGCGCACGGAGGAATCTGCCATGCCATTAACTTCACCAGTCGCGGCGCCGCGAATCATCGGGAAGCCGGATGGTATCCGTGTCATCCAAAAGGATGACGACGCCCCCTACCGTTCGCCCCCAGTTCTCTCCCGTAGCCCCTGCGACCTTTCTCTCATCTCGGGTGAGAGTGAGCGGCGAACCGGGGGCCGGGGCCCAGTTGGGGCAC
>JAKDIE010000025.1 GCA_030450655.1 Ruaniaceae bacterium | reverse complement strand
GCGGCGCAGATCGTCCAGATCATTCGGGAAGAACTCCTGAACGTGCTTGAACACGTACCGAGGAACGCCGTGCGCCTGGGTGGACTTGGATCCTGGGATGCGGATGCCGTACGCCAACTGGTCGCTCCAGCCGTGATAGGCGCCGCCCATCTTGATGATGTTCTTCTTCTTGGTGGCAAGGCGGGCCACGCGGATCGCGGCCATGCACGCCTCTGTGCCCGAGCCCAGCATGCGGAACATGTCGACCGACGGGACGCACTCGGAGATCTTCTTCGCCAGCTTGTACTCGTACTCGTGGAAGAGCCCGGTGCTCGGCCCGCAGTCCGCGAGGAGTTCGATCACCTTTGAACGAATCTCGACGGGGTTGCTCCCGAGCACGGTTGGTCCGCCGGCCTGCAGGAAGTCGTAGTAGCGGTTCCCGTCCGCGTCGTACAGATAGGCTCCCTCGGTCTTGGTGAAGACGAGGGGGAAGGGGTAGTTGAAGGCAAGGTTGTGCTGCACGCCACCTGGGATGTAGTTGCTGGCCTCATCGATCATCGCCTTCGACGTGGTGCACTTCTTCTCGAAGTACTCGTCCTCGTACGCCTTGAGTGCAGCGGGCGAGAT
Organism: Ruaniaceae bacterium; assembly: GCA_030450655.1. Taxonomy (GTDB): domain Bacteria; phylum Actinomycetota; class Actinomycetes; order Actinomycetales; family Actinomycetaceae; genus KH17. Next base: position 9,584 of record JAKDIE010000025.1, on the reverse strand, counting down.
CGAGTGGATCGGCTTCGCGATCAGTTCGTCGAGTTGCCGCGTGATCTCCCTAGCATCGGGGTACACGGAAATTGCCGAAGTGGCTGTGGTGGCAGTGGTGGCTCCCATAGTTCGCATCCTTGTCCGCAATAGGTGTAGGCGCATCGCGATCGAACGAGCGCTCGTTCGATCGCCTATGTGAACTGTATCACCTGCTCCGTTCTGGATCCAGAAAACACAAACGCCCCGGAAAGTTCCGGGGCGTTTGTGAAGCTAGTGTCGAATATCAGAAGCATCTTTGCGGAGCGTGGCGCCCATCAGGGCACCGCACCAACCGCCAAGCTACCGCTGACAGGCGAGACTAAAGGCCTGTAACGTTCACAGCCTGCGGGCCTTTGTTGCCCTGCTCGATGTCGAATTCAACTCGCTGAGCTTCCTGCAGGTTGCGGAAGCCCTGAGCGTTGATCGCGGAGTGGTGGACGAAAACGTCCTCGCCGCCGCCGTCCGGGGCAATAAAGCCGAAGCCCTTGTCGCCGTTGAACCACTTGACGGTTCCTTGTGTCATGTTTCTCTACATTCTCTCGTCTGGCGTGGGACCCAGAGTCCCGTGCCCGTACCCATACATTGTGACATCTGCGGGCCCGTCGGGCCAAGTACGCGCCGAAAATGTATTGAGTGACACGCGGCAATTGCGTCAAGAGTGGCCCATGAGAGCGACGTGGGAATCGCGAGCCGTCCCGATTGCGCACGCCGCGGGGCTACTCGCTCTAGCATGTGACCAACGACGAGGTTGGGAAATTTCATGGGATCAGGTGAGACGGCTGCGCCGCACGTTAGCAGCGAGGACAGGCGGGAGTACCGCTGGGAACTCTTGGCCGCGGTGGTCCTGTCCCTGGCAACGCTCGCCTCGGCGTGGTGCGGCTTTCAAGCGTCATCGTGGGGCACTGAGTACTCCCATGAGTCTCGGAGCTCAAATAGCGAACGTTTCGAGGCTGCCCGGCAATCCGAGATTGTGGATCGCCAGATTTCCAGCGATCTCCTGATCTTCTCGACTTGGCTCGAGGCGACGGTGAACGAGCAGATAGCCCTCGCCACAGAGATCGAGGCGCGATTCCTGCCACACTTTCTCCCGGCGTTCGATGCGTGGATAGCACTCCCGCTCGAAGAGGGGATGCACGTACCCGCGGGAACGCCATTCGAGCGGCCCGAATACGTGCTATCTGCGCAGGCCGAGGCCGATTCCGCGAGCGCTCGCGCTGAGGCGGCGGTGCTTGCTGCGGATACTGCAAGCGCGACGAGCGCCCGGTATGTTCTGAACTCAGTGCTCTTCGCGTCCGTGCTGTTCCTTGCCGGGATTGCGTCGAAGCTCGACAACAAGCGATTGGCTCACGCTGTGGTCGTGGTGGCGGGTGTTGCGCTCCTGACGGCGCTGTGGCTATTGATCTCGTCCCCGGTGCGGTTCTAGCGGACTCTGGAGCCACCCGCTCCCGACGGCGTTGACGCCCGCCGGGAACGGATTCCCCAGCATCGGAACGCCCCGAATCAGCCCTCGGTGGCCGCGGTCAGCGCCACCTCGTCACCGCGCGCCAGCACGGCCTTGAACAGCAGCGCTCCGAGCGCGGCTCCCACGAGTGGAGCGAGGATGAACAGCCACAACTGCGCGATCGCATCGGCGCCAGCGAAGAGGCCCACACCGATCGAGCGCGCCGGGTTCACGGACGTGTTGGTGACCGGGATGCTGATCAGGTGGATCAGCGTGAGCGCCAGCCCGATCGCCAGCGGCGCGAAGCCCTTCGGCGCGCGGGTGTCCGTCACTCCGAGGATCACGATGAGGAAGACGGCGGTGAGCACGATCTCGATGAGGAGCGCGGCGAGCATCCCGTAGCCCTCTCGCGAACGGTCGCCGTAGCCGTTGGATGCGAAACCGGACTCCACCGCCGAGAAGCCGTCAGTTCCACGGGCAATCGCCAGGAGAACCGCGCCGGCCGTGATCGCCGCGACCACTTGCGTTGCCATGTAGACGGGCACCTGCTTCCACGAGACTCGCCCCGCGATGGCGAGGCCCAGCGTCACTGCGGGATTGAAGTGGCCGCCGGAAAGGTGCCCGACAGCGTACGCGCCCGCCACCACGGTCAAACCGAAGGCGAGTGCCACGCCGAGCCAGCCGACCTGATGGCCAGCCAAGACGGCAGTACCGCAGCCGCCGAACGTGAGAAGGAATGTGCCCACAGCTTCCGCCGTGATCACCTGTGATTGCTTGATGATCGACATCGTTTCTCCCTGGTCTCATGAGGCAACTCGACCGAGCCGAGTTGATGTGGCATACATTACTCACCTCTCAGTGGGATGCGGCCGCACTCGTCGCCCCGTTTCGCGCGAGGTGGCGGACCCTCGGTGCTTAGAGGGAGGCACTCGCCGATTCCGTACACTGATCGGATGGCGGCGCAGCATGACGGACGGCAGGATCGTGAACGAGGCTGGGCGGGCCAGGTGCCGCCACTCGGCGCTCCTCGCCGGGCGTCGCCGATGGGCGGACGCACTCCGACGCGCGCGGACCTCGCACGGTTCGCGACCGGCGATCCGAATGCAATCGATGACATCTTGCCCGGCGACGGCGGGCCGTTAAGAATGCTGATCGTGGGCATCAACCCAGGGCTCTGGACGGCGGCTGTCAACGCGCCCTTCGCGCACCCGGCGAACAGGTTCTGGCCATCTCTGTATCGCGCCGGCCTCACTGATGACCTGGTCGATGCCTCGGCAGGGCTTTCTGCCGACGACGAGGCGCAGTTCCTGAGGCGCGGTATCGGACTGACGAATCTCGTGGGCCGAGCAACGGTGCGCGCCAGCGAACTGACGAAGGACGAGTTGCGCGAGGGCAGGGCCCGGCTCGTGCAGCGACTGGCGGACCTTCGCCCGAAGATTGTTGCGATCGCCGGCATCACGGCATTTCGCACCGCATTCTCGCGGCCACGGGCAACGATGGGGAGGCAGTCGTCGTCGGACATCTCCGGGTGGACTGAGGGAATCGGACTCTGGGTGGTGCCGCAACCGAGCGGGTTGAACGCCCACGAGAACATTGATTCGCTCGCCGCGCACTGGCGCGAGGTGTGGCGCGAGGCAGCGGGAGACGCGGCCGAGTTATAGCCAGCAGCCATCACGGCTTCACGGATTCCAAACCCCCGAGGGGTTCCGCATTGGTGTGACAGAGCCCATACTTGACGTTCCAGAACCGCACCGTTGAAGGAGATCCTGATGGCACAGTCACTCGCGCCCTACATCGCATTTCCGGGCACAACCGCCGAGGCATTCGAGCACTGGCACGACGTGTTCGGCGGCGAACTCAACCTCATGCTCTACCGGGACTTCCCGATGGAGGGAATGCCGTTTGAGCCTGATCCCGAATCCGTTGCACACGTGACTCTGACGCTTCCCGCGGGTGTTCTCGCCGGAGGCGACGCGATGGAGGACGGCAACGAGTACGCAGTGCGCGGCACCGCATACTCGCTGCTCTACACCACCGATACCCCGGAGGAAGCGCGAGAATACATTCAACGCCTGCTCGACGGCGGGGGCGCCGTCGGGATGCCGTTCGAAACGGCTCCGTGGGGCGGCTGGTATGGGCAGGTTTTCGACAAGTTTGGTGTGATGTGGGCATTTTCCTGCGACTAACCGAGAGAGCGAGGGATGCTTGATGACTGATACGAAGAGCGGTTTTAGCGCGGACGAGCGCGCGGCCATGAAGCAACGGGCAGAAGAACTCAAGGCGATGAAGGGAGTCAAAGGCGCCGCGAAGAAGGCGAAGGCGTACGAGGCGTGCCTGGCGGCGATCGATTCGCTCAGCGGCACCGATCGCGCCATTGCCGAACGACTTCACATCATCGTGCAGGAGGAAGCGCCGCACCTCGACGCGAAGACATGGTACGGATTCCCCACATACGAGAACGATGGGAAGAACATTGTGTTCTTTCAACCTGCCTCGAAGTTTGGGACTCGGTACGGTTCTGTTGCCTTCGAGGAGCATGCTGGATTGGACGACGGCGACATGTGGCCGGTTGCGTTCGCAGTGACAGCGATGACGGCGGAAGTGGAGCAGCGAATTCGGGAGCTTGTCCGCAACTCAGTCGCGTAGTGCGCATTCGTGCGGGCGAGGGAGGCGTCGCGGGGCGCTCGTGCGTTAGTCCTCGATGAGTGGAACGAAAGCGAATCCACCGTGGCGCGTGACCTGGGCGTCGTCGCCTTCGCGCGTGACCCGGAGCATCGTCCCGCGCACGGGAATGACCATCACACCGCCATCAGCAAGTTGATCGGTGAGCTCCATCGGGAGGCGCTCGGCCTCGGCGGAGACGAGGATGCGATCGAACGGGGCGTCCTCGGGCGCTCCGAGGATGCCTTTCGTGGCGAGGCGAATGTGCGCCACGGACTGGGAGTACGGGGCGAGTGCGGCGTTGGCTCCGGCGATCAGGCTCTCGTGGCGCTCGACTCCGATCACCTGGCCACCTGGTCCTACCAGGGTGGCGAGGAGCGCCGTCGTCCATCCGGACCCGGCACCGACGTCTAGGACACGCTGCCCTGGGTGTACCTCGAGTAGCTTCAGCATGATGCGGACGGTGGTGGGTTGCGAATTCGTTTGGCCGTGGCCGATGAGGATAGGTGCGTCCACGTGGGCATGGGCGCGGGCTCCTCGGGGGAGGAAGTCTGCGCGTGAGACGGCTGCCATCGCCTGGTCGACTGGGTGATGCGTACTCGTATCAGGCATAGCGGGTCCTCTCGGGTTCGAATCTACCGCTGGTTAGGGCTGCCGCGCATGTCTGGTAAGTCTCAGGTACCTAAGAGCGCTCTTGGGTACCTGAGGCTTACCAGACATGCAGCGGCCACATAGGCTCGGTGCATGAGTAAGACCGTGCGTGGATGTGCATGGCTCGTGGGGTGTGCAGGCGCCGCTCTTGCCCTGGCCGCATGTACGCCGTCGATTGCTCCGGAAGCTGCCTCCCCAGAGCCAACGGCTGAGGCTCCTGTGACCGAGATCGCGACTACTGCCCCAACCTCTCCCGGTGACGACGAGCCCACCGTGCCACCTATTGATCCCGACGCCGTTGCCGCCGCTTTCGCGGGCATCGAGCCGGGCTCGTGGGGCATGGACGTTGAGGGCGTCGTCAGTACGCAGGACTCGGACGGCATCGCGCTCACTCTGGATGCCTGCGGCGGCCCGAACGGAAGCGGTTACGATCGCGACTTGATCGAGGGACTGATCGCGCGTGACATCCCAGCGACCCTCTTCCTCAACCAGCGCTGGATCGAGGCGAACCCGGAGACCGCGCGCGCACTGGCGGAGAACCCCTTGTTCGAACTGGGGAATCACGGGACCGCGCATCGACCGCTTTCCGTGACAGGGGAATCCGCCTATGGGATCCCAGGCACGGGCTCGGTCGCCGAGGTGGTCGCCGAAGTGTGGGGGAATCGTCTGGCGCTCACCGAGCTGACCGGGGCGCCGCCGCGCCTCTTCCGCTCAGGGACGGCGCACTACGACGAGGTGGCGGTGCGGATTGTGAACGAGTTGGGGGAGGCGGTGCTTGGCTTCTCTGTCAACGCCGACGGCGGTGCCACACTGAGCGCTGACGCCGTACGTCGAGAGGTGGCGGCAGCAGGCCCCGGCGACATCGTCATCGCGCACATGAACCACCCAGGCGGCGGGACGGCGCCGGGCATCCTCGCCGGAGTCGACGAGCAGCTGGCACGCGGAGCCTCGTTCGTCCACCTCAACGATTGAGGACATCCGCAGTCCGATGCGTGAGCGTGGGCGTGATCGCGAGGCAGGCACACGCATGTCTCATGCAACATTGAGTGCGCGAATACGTTCGTGAGACCGGTTCTGGGACGAGATGGGCATTTGCGAACACACGTTTCGTGGAGGCGCGGGCCGTAATGGGAGCCATGGCGACCTCGCCATCATCAGGTGCGGAACCAGGCGTGCGGCTCTCCGCCCAAGGCGCGTGCGATGACGCGCTCGAAACGCTCGTTCATCGGTGGCAGTTGGCTGACCGGCACGAATTTCGCCTCGGTGTTCTCGCCGTCCGCGGGATAGGGCTCGCCCGAGACCCACTCGAGCAGGAATGAGGTATCGAGGTAGCTGCTGACATCGCCGTTCGGGTACGTCACGGGCCCCACCACCTCGGTCGAGAGAACCCGGATCGGCCGCGCCACCACGGCGGCCTCCTCGAGTACCTCGCGCACGCAGGCAACCGCGGGCTCCTCGCCCGGGTCGATGATCCCGGTGACCGGGGTCCACCGGCCGTCGTCGGCGCGGCGGACGATCAGGACCTCGGTCTCTGCGGCCGGGGATTGTGGATCATCGCTGGGCTTGCGCAGCACTACGCCGGTGCACCCTGGAACCCAGAGGTGGGAATTCCCAACGTGCGCGCGTAGCTCAAGGATGAAATCTGGGACGGACATGGTGAGAGCCTACGCGTTCTGCCCGCGCACGATGGCGCGCAGTCGAGCGACGCCGGGCGCTTTTCGGCCTGGATGCCGGCGAGCCTGGCTCGAGGCGGGACGGCAACCGGGCAAAGCAACCTTCGGAGGCGTTCCTGGGCCCGGATGCCGGCGGTCCTTGCCCGCGGGTGTGGGTGGGCGCGCGAGGTGACGGGTTCGCAGGTGCTTTTCGGCCTGGATGGCAGCGAACTCGGCCCGCAGGGCACGCACCACCGCTCCCGGGGGTGTCTCGGGGGGCGTCTCAAGGGCTTGTGGCTGCATATGGTGACTAAAGGGGCGTCTTTGGTCACGAGATGCAACCCGTTCTTCGAAAGTGTGCCGGTCACGGGCCTTCGATCGTGATCGTGGCAGTTTTCGTACGATCCGAGTGGCCGAAGGGCTGATCGTGGTAGGAAACGTCAGAATAGTGACGTTCTGTGCCACGCAGATGGCCCCAGGGCTTCAGACCGAACGAAAACTGCCACGCTAATGGATCGGTCAGGGTCACGGGCTGCGCGGCCCCGAAAGGGAGCGAAATCGCCTCACCGGGGGCCAGGCTCGCCGCCATCCAGGCAGAAGAACACCTGTTGGGACTCCCGGGCGCGGCGCCGCGTGCCCCTCGGGCCATACCGCCGGCATCCAGGCCCACGAGCACCTGCCGACGCCCACGGGAGCGGCGACGCGTGCCCCTCGGGCCGGGCTCGCCGCCATCCAGGCAGAAGAACGCATGCACCTCCAACCCTTTGTCATCCTGCACGCGGGTCGCAGGATCCAGTCGCCTCGGCGGAGTGAGAAACCTGAGCCTGGATCCCGCGTCTACGCGCGGGATGACGAAGCTCGCCTGGTGCCGGATAGGCACGGGAGTGCGGAGACCTCCTGTCTTGTGTCTGGCCTCCGGTATCCAGGCCAACAACTCCTGCGAGCACTTCCACATCGCGCGTCCACCCACACGGCGGGCCGGGCCGCGGCGGAGGATATGGTGCCGGAACGTGACCGATCGCTCTTGGGCTCGCGTAGGACCTAAGGCCTACCTGCAACTAGTCTGTGGGCATGCCGGACATCAGTACAACCCCGATGCCCACGAACGGCGCGGGCGTGGACAGCGAGCTTCCCGAGCCGATTCGTGCGGACGTGCGCCTGCTCAGCACGCTCCTGGGGCACGTCCTCAGGGAATGCGGCTCGCCAGGCCTGTTTGAGGACGTCGAGTCCTTGCGCCAGGCGACGATTGCGGCCTATCGAGACTCCGGTCCCGAGGCGTTCGCGGCGGCGATGGCGATCGCCGAGAGCTTCCCGGTGGAACGTTCCGATGAGGTGGCCCGCGCGTTCACCGTGTACTTCCACCTGGTCAACCTCGCCGAGGAGCGCCACCGGGTGCGCCTCGTGCGCGAGGGGCGGCCGGAGGTCGAGGGTGAGATCGACACGATCCCCAAGGCAATCGCACAACTGAGTGAGGAACTGGGCCAGGACGCCGCCATCGCACGCCTGCAGAACTTGCGCTTCCATCCGGTGTTTACTGCGCACCCCACGGAGGCGCGCCGCCGGGCCGTCTCCTCGAGCGTCCGCAGGCTGGCGGGTCTCCTCGAGGAACGGATCGCCGTGGGCCAGGACCAGGCGGGTGAGCGGCGAATCCTGCGGCGGATGCTTGAGGAGATCGACACCCTCTGGCGCACGGCGCCGCTGCGTTCCATCCAGCCGGGCCCGGAGGATGAGGTTCGCTCGCTGATGGCGATCTTCGACGAGACCCTCTACGCGGCCGTGCCGCGGATCTACCGGTACGTGGACGATTCCCTGCAGGATTCGAACGCGGGCAGGGCGGCGCCGCTTGTTGCGCCGTTCATGCGGCTCGGCACGTGGGTGGGTGGCGACCGGGACGGCAACCCGTTCGTGACCGCCGCCGTGACGATCAAGGCCGCCGCAATCGCCGCGGACCACGTCCTGCGCGGCATGGAGAAGACGGCCGAGCGGATCGCCAGGAGCATGACCCTCGACTCGGACGAGACGCCGCCCACCCGCGCGCTCACGAACCTGTGGCAGAGGATGTCTCTGGCCGACGGCGAAGGGGCGGCCGGGGCGTCGACGCGTGCACCCAATGAACCCCACAAGCAGGTGATGACCCTGATCGCGCGGCGGATCGCCGCCACCCGTGCGCGGGACGCGGACCTCGCGTACGCGGACCCCTCCGAACTGATCGGTGATCTTCGCGCCGTGCAGGAGTCGCTGCGCAGCGCGGGCGCCGAGCGGCAAGCATTCGGCCAGGTGCAGAGCCTGCTGTGGCAGGTCGAGACCTTCGGCTTCCACCTCGCCGAACTCGAGGTGCGCCAGCATTCCGCCGTCCACGCGAAGGCTCTCGCGGAGTGCGAAGCGGGAGGGGAGCTTTCTTCGCAGACCGAGGAAGTGCTGGAGGTATTCCGTGCCGTGGCGCAGATTCAGCGGAGGCACGGGCGCGATGCGGCGGGCCGCTACATCGTCTCGTTCACGCAGTCCGCTGCAGATATCGAGGCGGTCTATCGGCTCGCTGAGCATTCGGGCGCCCATCCCGTGCTCGACGTGATCCCGCTATTCGAAACGTTCAACGATCTCGCGGGAGCGGTGCAGACCCTCTCCGGCGCCGTGCGGATCCCCGCGTTCGCGGCTCGCCTCAAGGAGACCGATGGGCAGATCGAGGTGATGCTCGGCTATTCGGACTCGGCGAAGGATGTGGGTCCGCTCGCCGCCAACCTCGCGCTCTACAGCGCGCAGTCCGAGATCGCCCAATGGGCGGGCGAATGCGGCTACGAACTCACGCTGTTCCACGGCCGCGGGGGTGCGCTTGGCCGTGGGGGCGGCCCCACGAACACGGCGATCCTGGCCCAGCCGCCACACTCAGTGGATGGCCGCTTCAAGCTCACAGAACAGGGCGAGGTGGTATTCGCGCGCTACGGCGATCCCACCATCGCGATGCGTCACATTGATCAGGTCGCTGCAGCAACGCTCCTTGCCGTGGCACCCTCGATCGAGCGGCGGAACATCGCAGCCGCGTGCACCTACGCCGGCGTCTCCGAGCAGTTAGTCACGGCGTCGCGCGCCCGGTTCGACTCGCTCGTGCAGGCGGAAGGTTTCGCGCCCTGGTTCGCCACGGTGACCCCCATGGACGAGAT
>JAKDIE010000024.1 GCA_030450655.1 Ruaniaceae bacterium | reverse complement strand
TACTGCGGCGCCAGCGCACCCGGGAGGCGTTCGGAATAGGACTGGGCCGAACTCATCAGTGCGATGACGGCGTCGAGATCATCGTCCGCACGCTCACCGCGCGCACTGCCGGCGAGCGCCACCTCTCGCCAGTGCTCGGCGAGTCCGGAGGCGGACCACGCGGCCCACAAGACTGAATGTGGACCTGCGGACGATTCGGCGAGGGCGTCCCGCGCGGCTGCCACAACCCGGGCGACCCGCAGAGCCTGCGGCGAACTCTCGTTGGGCAGCGATCGTGCCGCCTCCTCGTTGGTCACCACCTCAACCAGCGCCGCACCGAGTGACTCAGCCGCACCCGCGCGCACATTCTGGCGGAGGTGACGGCGCAGCCTCCGGATCGCCACGGGATCGAGGTCACCAAGTGGAGAAGAAAGGAGGGCGACCGCGTCCTCGGGAGAGACCGACTCGGGTGCGGTTCCCGCCACCTCCACGGCAAGGAGCAATGGGGCCACCGCGCGCTCCTCACGCAGCACGAAACGCCGCACATCGGGGCGCGCGGGCACCTCCATGCGCCGCAGTTCGCTCACGAGGGAATCCCGAAATCCCTCCGATCGGACAATCACCGCCATCTCCTCCCACGGCAAGCCCAGGTCGAGGCGGGCGGAACGGAGGACCGAGGCGATGAAGGCGCCTTGCGCCGCATCGGAGCGGAGTTCAACCGCACGAACGGTGCCGCCGCCCTGAGTGCTCGGGGCTTTCCGGCGCGCCGGATCCGCCACGGGGGCGATCTTGCTGACCGCGTCACCCACCACCCTGCGCAGCGCGGCACCACCCCTGTAAACCTCACTCAGGTTCATCACCGTGGCACCGAAACCGCCGAGCCCGCGCGTGGAATCCGCGTTCGCCACCAGCTGCGGGCGGGCTCCGCGGAAGGTCTGCACGGCAACGTCGGGCTCCGCCAGGAGCGTGAGCCGCGCCCCGCGCGCCGTCACCGCGTGTAGGAGGCGCACCACCGCCGCCGTCGCCTCCTGGTAATCGTCCACCACGATCCGGCCGAACTCGGGCGCCGCCGCATCCGTGCGCGTCTCCCAGTTCTCCAGGGCCTCCGCCGCCTCCGCCAGGATTCTCGCGGAATCGAATCGTTCGCCGCGCGTCACCGGGGAATCTGCGAGCGCCACCACGGCGAGGTACTCCTCGTAGAGTGCACCCGCCAACTCCCACTCGAGGGAGCCGCGCACACGCCCCAACTCCCGTAGCTCCGCACCATCGAGCCCGAACTCTGCGGCGCGCGCGAGGGTATCCCGAAGTTCGTTACGAAACGCCGGGATCGCGAGAACATCCCGAGGCAGATCCGCCGGCCACGGGAGCGTAACTCCCACTCCGGCAGCGTGACCCGCGAGCAGCTCGGCCAAGATCTCATCCTGAGCTGCACCGGTGAGCAACGTGGGTGCGGGATCCCCGTGCGCAACGGCGAGTTGCCTCAGGATCCGAAAGGCGAGGGCCGAGGGAGTGCGAATCTCGACGCGGCGATTCGACGGAGCCCACGCGGATGCCGCCTCGCGTGCTCTGCCCGCGCCGATGCGCGTGGGCATCAGCAAGATCGCCTCAGGATCTGCCTGCCACGCGGCCAGCGCCGCCACAGACTTCCCCGCGCCGGGGGCTCCCAGCACGAGGAGATTCCCCCCGCGCCACCCGGCCACGCGTGTTTGCGAGTCGCTGAGCGGCGGCAATGGCGCTACAGGAGGCGGCGGGAGCAGAGAGATCGGCATGTCCCCATACAAGCACGGCCCACTGACACGGACGGGACCACTCCCGGGCGCGCTCCACCGCGGCACGATGCGCGGCGGTCTCGCCGTAGGATGGAGGGAGGAAAAACTGCGACAAAAGGACTGAAAATGGACGTCACGATCGGCACTCTTCACTCAGCGCGCGAGATCACGATCACCGTGGACCTCACCGAAGCGGAACTGAAGAAGACGGTTGAGAAAGCGATCATCGGAACTCACCTTGAACTCGTCGATGTCAAGGGGCAGGTGCTCTACGTCCCAACCCCGGCGCTCGCCTACGTGATGGTTGGTAGCACCCCTCCGGCACCGGTGGGCTTCCGAATCTAGGGGTTCTACGACGCCAGGCCGAGGCGGCTCAGGCGCCTCGAATGCTCCGCCTGCAGCCGCCCGATCAGGGCGTGAACTCCGTCCGCACCACCCGCATACTCCAGCAGCGCCGGGTGTTCCAGGAAGAGCTTCTGCACGAGTAGCACACACTCCCCCATCACGCGGCGCCCCCACAGCGCCAGGCGCGCCGAGAGTTGCGGCTCGTCGTCAACAACTTCTTGGAGTTGCTGAACGGTCCATTCCGCGTGCGCCGAGGCGTTGAACGTACCCTCCGTGAGCGCGCGCACCCACTCCGGCGCGGCTCCCGCCAACTCGACGAGCAGGTCCTCGAGCAGGTGGTATCCCACGTAACTGCGCACAAGCCGCTCCCACCAGTCCCGCGGCACGGCCCGCAAAAGAAAATCGGAGATGAGATCCCGGTAGCTCTGCATGAGTGCATCAAAATCGCCCACCTGCGCCTTCCCGAACTTCTCCGCAGGATCGATATCCGCGAGTTCGGCGGCCGCCATGCGACTCAGCACGATCCGGTCACGAATGTTCGGCGCATACGAGGCGTCCTGCGCCAGAAGCGCGAAGCTGCCCACCGATCCATACACGAAGAGGCCGAGATATTCGGCTGCTGCGTCGATGCCAGGCACGCTCTGAGTCATGCACCACAGCCTACCGGTCTCGTGCACGGCCCAAAGTCCCGGTAAACTACAAGCGAACACAGGTTGCCCGGTCGTCTCGGTAACGCATTTATTCGCGCATGAGCGCATGGACTTTCACGATCGGCTACCACACGCCGATTGAAAGGTTCCCATGACCGCGCCCACCACTGACATCACTGGAGTCGTTGCGCACGCCAACTTCGACGAATACGAAGAGGCCCCAAGCCTCGAAGTCGACGGCGTCACGTTCGCCGATTTCCCCATCCTCCCCGAGATCGTTGACGCGCTTCGCGATGTCGGCATCATCTCGCCCTTCCCGATCCAGGCGATGACCCTGCCCGTGGCGCTGGACGGCCGCGACATCATCGGCCAGGCAAAGACCGGAACGGGAAAGACCCTCGGCTTCGGACTGCCTCTCCTCAGCCACATCATTGCCCCGGGGGAAGCTGGCTGGGATACCCTGCACGACGCCGGAAAGCCCCAAGCGCTCGTGATCGTCCCCACCCGTGAGCTCGCCCTCCAGGTGGCGAGCGACCTCGAGACCGCCTCTCGCCGCCGCAACGTGCGCATCGTGCGCGTCTTTGGCGGGCGCGCCTACGAGCCTCAGGTCGAGGCGTTGAAGGCCGGGGCCGAGGTCGTCGTCGGAACTCCGGGCCGCATGATCGATCTGATGAAGCACAAGATCCTAGACCTCTCGAAGGCCAAGACCGTGGTGCTCGATGAGGCCGACGAGATGCTGGATCTGGGCTTCCTGCCCGATGTCGAAACCCTCCTCTCGAAGACCCCCGGCAACCGCCAGACCATGCTGTTCTCGGCCACAATGCCGGGCGCCGTGGTGGCGCTGGCGCGCCGCTACATGGCGCAGCCCACGCACATCCGTGCGGCCGACCCCACGGACACCACGAAGCACGTGGCCTCCGTGACCCAGATCGTCTACCGCGCGCACGCCCTCAACAAGGTCGAGATGCTCTCGCGCATCCTCCAGGCTCGCAACCGCGGTCTCACGATCGTGTTCGCGCGCACCAAGCGGACAGTTGCGAGGGTTGCCGAAGAACTCACCGAACGCGGCTTCGCCGTGGCAGCAATCCACGGCGATCTTGGTCAGGGGGCACGCGAGCAGGCGTTGCGCGCCTTCCGCAACGGCAAGGTGGACGTGCTTGTCGCAACGGACGTTGCCGCCCGCGGCATCGACGTGGACGACGTGACACACGTGATCAACTACCAGTGCCCCGAAGATGACAAGATCTACCTGCACCGCGTGGGCCGTACCGGCCGCGCAGGGAACGCGGGAATGGCCGTGACCTTCGTGGACTGGGACGACACACCCCGCTGGTCACTCATCAACAAGGCCCTCGATTTCAGCAACGCCCAGCCCGTGGAGACGTATCACACCTCTGCGCACCTCTTCTCGGATCTTGACATCCCGGAGGGCGTGACGGGTCGCCTGCCGCGCACCGAGCGCACCCGCGCCGGCCTTGACGCGGAGGTCTTGGAGGACGTCGAGGGCAAGCCCCGCAGTGGCCACCACGGAGGGCGCGGCGGCCAGAAGAGCGAGAGCGGCCAGAAGCGCGAGGGTGGCCAGCAGGCTGAGGGCGGGCGTCGTCGTCAGCCCCGGCGCCGGACCCGCGGGGGCAACTCCGCAGCCTAAGCTTTCGGCGCCGCTAGAAGGCGGCGTCGATGAACGCGAAGACGGCGTCCGCCATGAGTTGCACCGCGATCGCCGCCAGCAAGAGGCCGGCGATGCGGGTCAATAGCGACACCCCACCCTCCCCAAGCACGCCGAAAAGATACCCGGCGAAGCGCATCGTCATCCACAACACGACGTGCATGAGAACCACGGCCCCGACGACGGCGATCCAGCCCGCAATGGGCCCGCCTTCCACGTCCCACGCCTGCTGACCGGCGAGCATTCCGGCCACGATCGCGCCAGGGCCGGCGATCAGCGGCGTACCAAGTGGCACGAGCGCCACGTTCACTTGCGTGCGCGAGCCGGTATCGCCAGTCCTACCCATCAGCAACTCCATCGCCATGATGAGCAGCAACAGCCCACCGGAGAGCTGCAGCGCGGGGAGCGAGATGTGCAGGAAGTCGAGGATGAAGCGCCCAAAGAGGATGAATGCCGTGATGACGCCGAACGACGTGGCCGTGGCCTGAATCGCCGCCTTCTTGCGCTCATCGCGCGTCATCGTATCCGTGAGGCTCAGGAAGATCGGCAGTAGCCCCGGCGGGTCCATGATGACGAACAGCGTCAAGAAAGTGGACGCCAGCAGCGTGATATCCACGTACTGGTTCACTCGATAACCTCCAGGCGGCCCTGCATCCGCAAGGCGTCGTACACGCGCCGCTCGGTTAGATTCTCACCAAGCCGATTCATCTTGCCACGCCCGTGGTAATCCGACGAACCCGTCACTTCGATACCCCAGCTCGCGGCGAGCTCGCGCACCCGCGCCCGGGCGGCGTCGTCGTGATCACGATGATCCGCCTCGATCGCGGCGAGGCCCGCATCCACCATCTCCTCGATGACGCCTTCGGAGACCACGCGACCCCGCGCCACAGCGAGTGGGTGCGCCATCACCGGCACGCCTCCAGCCGCACGAATGATGCCCACGGCGATCCTCGGATCTGGGACGTCGATGCCCACATAGTAGGGGCCGTGAGCGTGGAGGATGCGGGCGAACGCGTCATCGCGATCCCGGGCGGCTCCCACGGCAACGAGCGCATCCGCCATGTGGGGGCGGCCGATAGTTTTGGGGGTGCCCGCAGTCCCCGCCACATCCCGCCACGTGATCGGAAAATCGCGGGCGAGTCCCGCCACCATGCGACGCGCCCGCACCTCCCGTGCCGAGCGGGAGGAAGCGAGCATCGCGGCCATGGGGGCGTCGTCGGGGTCATGAAGGTAGGAGAGCACGTGGACGCTGATGCCGTCCGCACGCGTGGAGATTTCCGCGCCACGCACGAGGGTGAGGCCACTGCCGCGGGCCGCCTCGGCAGCCTCGTTCCAGCCGGCGATCGTATCGTGATCCGTGAGGCCGACGACGTCGAGGCCCGCCTCGCGCGCGGCGGCGATCAGCTGCGTGGGGGTGTCCGTGCCGTCCGAGTGCAGCGTGTGTGTGTGAAGGTCGATGCGCACGCCTCCAGACTATCGGGCCGACGCGCCCACTCCCACGTGCCCTATCCTGTTCCACATGACAGAACGCAACCCCATGTCGCTGACCCGTCCTGAACGCCTCGACCGCCTCCCCTGGACGCGCCCACACACGCGGCTGCTGGGCGGATCTGGGATCGGATGGGCCCTCGACGCCATGGACGTGGGCCTCATCTCGTTCATCATGGCAGCACTTATCTCCGAGTGGGGCCTGAGCTCCGGCGAGGCATCGCTCCTTGGCGCGATCGGTTTCGTGGGAATGGCCGTGGGGGCCTCCCTCGGCGGTCTCATGGCGGACAAGATCGGGCGGCGGAACGTCTTCGCCCTCACCCTCGTGGTCTACGGCGTGGCGACGGGTGCCTCGGCATTTGCCGGCGGTCTCGCCGTCCTGATCGCGCTGCGCTTCGTGGTGGGGTTGGGGCTTGGCGCCGAACTCCCCGTTGCCTCCACTCTCGTCTCCGAGTACGCACCGGCACGGATCCGAGGGCGCGTGGTGGTGATCCTCGAGGCGTTCTGGGCCGTGGGATGGCTCGCCGCAGCGGTGATCGGGTACCTCGTGGTGCCCGCCGAGAACGGGTGGCGGTGGGCGCTCGCACTGGGCGCAGTTCCGGCGGTGTACGCGATCATTGTGCGCATGAAGCTGCCCGAATCGGTGCGTTTCCTCGAGAGCAAGGGCCGCACCGAGGAGGCCGAGTCCGCAGTCCGCCAGTTCGAAGAAGCCGCCGGGATCGACGCGGTCCCCTCACCTCCTCTACCGATCGCACCCACGCCCGGCTGGAGGGTCCTGTGGACGGCCCGCTTCCGCCGTCGGACCATCGCCCTCGCCCTCACCTGGATCGGCGTGAACTTCGCGTACTACGGGGCATTCATCTGGCTGCCGTCGCTGCTGCACGCTCAAGGGCACGATCTCGTGAAGTCGTTCGGCTTCACGCTCATCATCACGCTCGCGCAGCTACCCGGCTACGCGTGCGCCGCGGTGCTCATCGAGATCTGGGGACGGCGCCCCACGCTCGCCGTGTTCCTCGCAGGCGCGGCCATCTCCGCCGTGGGCATGGGCCTCGCTCCCAGCACGGGGTGGATCATCCTGGCCGGCTGCATGCTCTCCTTCTTCAACCTCGGCGCCTGGGGCGCGCTGTATGCGATCACGCCCGAGGTGTTCCCCACCTGGCTGCGCACCACCGGGTCCGGAGCCGCCACGGCGTTCGGGCGGGTCGCCGCGATGGCGGCCCCCCTCTCGGTACCGTTCCTCGACCGCGCGGGGGGCTGGCCCCTCGTGTTCGGGGCGTTCGCCATCTCGTTCGTGCTCGCCATGATCTCCACCCTCTTCCTTCCCGAGAAATCCGGCGAGGCGCTCGACGAGCAGTGACGGCCCTCGGGCCGGCGAGCGGGAGCGTTTCCCGGGCAAGGCACGGGCATGACGGCGGAAGATGTAACGTCATAGTCATGACTGACGAGAAAGACCTCGAGGAGCGCGCATCTGCCCGCTCCCAGCGACCGCAGAGCAAGGCATTCCGCGAGTTCATCGCGGCGAACTGGGAAGAGGATACCAGCCCGCTTCCTCCTCGGGCCGAGTCCGCCGCCTACGCGGCAGCCCGGCGCGCGGCCATTTCCGCGCAGTTCCCGGGTGAGCGCCTCGTGATTCCCGCGGGCGAACTGAAGGTCCGCTCGAACGACACCGATTACCGCTTCCGCCCGCACAGCGCCTTCGCGCACCTCACGGGCCTCGGCACGGATCAGGAGCCGGACGCCGTGCTCGTGATGGAGCCTGCCGAGGGCGGCCACGTCTCCACGCTCTACTTCCGCCCTGCCGCGGGGAAGGACACCGAGGAGTTCTTTGCCGATGCCCGCTATGGGGAGCTCTGGGTGGGAGTTCGCCCCACCTTGGCGCAGATGAGCGCCGTCACGGGCCTGCCCACGGCCCACAGCGACGAGCTCGCGGATGCCGTGGCGAAGGACGCCGGGCAGATTCAGATCCGCGTGGTTCCTCAGGCCGACGCCGCCATCTCGGCTCTCGTAGAACGCGTCCGTTCCGAGGTGGGAGCCCAGGCGAAGGACGCCGACGCCGGCTTCGCCGAGGCTCTCTCGGAGTTGCGCCTTATCAAGGATGCCTGGGAGATCCAGCAGATGCGGGACGCCGTGGACGCCACACGCGAAGGCTTCGACGAGCTGATCCGCTCGCTCCCCCGGGCCACCGAGCACCCGCGCGGCGAGCGCGTCCTGGAAGGCGCGTTCGGTGCGCGCGCCCGTGAAGAAGGCAACGGCCTCGGCTACGACACGATCGCCGCTTCCGGCAACCACGCCAACACTCTCCATTGGATCGGCAACGACGGAGCGGTCCAGCCCGGCGACCTCGTGCTCGTGGACGCCGGAGTCGAGGTGGAATCTCTCTACACTGCGGATATCACCCGCACCATCCCTGTTGACGGCGCGTTCAGCGAGCCTCAGAAGCGTGTCTATCAGGCCGTCCTTGACGCCTGCGAGGCATCCCTCGCGAGGGCCGCAGAGATCGGGCCCGACGGCGAACGGGCCCTCTTCCGCGATATCCACGCCGCCGCCATGGAGGTCATCGCCGCGCGTCTAGAGGAGTGGGGGATGCTGCCCGTCACCGCCGCGGAATCGCTGCAGCCAGAAGGCCAGTACCACCGGCGGTGGATGGTGCACGGCACCTCGCATCACCTGGGAATCGATGTGCACGACTGCGCGCAGGCGCGCGAGAAGCTCTACCTCGGTGCGCGCCTCGAGCCCGGCATGTGCTTCACGATCGAGCCCGGCCTCTACTTCCGCAGGGACGATCTCGCGGTGCCCGAGGAGATGCGCGGGATCGGCGTGAGGATTGAGGACGACGTCATTGTGACCGAGACCGGCGCGGAGCGAATCTCCGAGGACATCCCGCGCACCATCGAGGCCGTCGAAGCCTGGGTGCAGGGCCTGCTCAGCTAACGCAGATTAGGCTTCGTCGGTGACGATGCGCTCGCCGTACAGCGGCGGCGTGCTGAGATCTACCGGCGCGCTCTGCGCCGCCAGCAGACCGTGCTCGGTCAGCACGCGGCGGCACTCGAACAGGGTCTCAGTGCGGCAATGTAGTGCGAAGGTACCCGGAACAACACTGGTGGTCGACGTGAAATCACGTGTGCCACGGCTCATGAAGTACGGGATCGCGCCGAGGATCGCGCCCCACAGGGCACCAAGCGCGGCACCCCAGAGGATCGCACCGGCGCTCGCGGTCATGATCAGCCACAGCAGGCCCACCATCACCCCGAGCCATGCGCCGCTCAGCGCCCCACCACCGATTGCCTTTCCAGCCGTGAGGCGCCCGGTCACGTTCTCGATCAGGCGCAGATCGCGCCCCACGATCTGAACGCTCTGCACGGGGAAGCCGGAATCTGAGAGTGTGTCCACGGCCTTCTGCGCGGCCGCATAGTCGGTGAAGACTGTGACCTCCTCCCCAACGGGAGTCGCAAAGCGTCCGGCGGACTGAATGGCCTGGGTCTGGTTCATACCCCAATTATGCGCCCGCTGCCTGAAAGCTGCCTGAATCCGACGCCGCCCCCTTCCAACCAATTTCTCAGGCAGGACACTAGGCTTGGCGCGTGAGTACTTCAACCCGAATCACCAGCCCTTCGCGCGTGTTTGTGGCGCGCCTTGTGGGCACCAAGGTATTCGATCCCCTCGGCGATGAGGTGGGTCGCGTCCGTGACGTGGTCGTACTCGTCCGCCTCAAGGGCGCGCCGCGGGCGGTGGGCCTTGTGGTGGGCGTTGGGCGCCGGCGAGTGTTTCTGCCCCTCACACGCGTGACGGGAATCGACCACGGCACCGTGATCACCACAGGTCTAGTGAACCTGCGGCGATTCGAGCAGCGCGCCATCGAAACTCTGGTGATGGGGGAACTCCTCGACCGCGTGGTCACCATGAAGGACGGCTCGGGAGAGACCGTCATCCACGATGTGGCGATCGAACAGCAGCGAAATCTCGATTGGCACGTCACGAAGCTTTTCGTGCGGCGACGGGAGAGTACCGGGCTCTTCCGCCGCGGGCAAACATTCTTCGTTACTCCCGACGACGTGACCGGCCTCGGATCAAGCCCATCTCAACAAGGCGCCACCACTCTCCTCGCCTCGATGTCCGATATGAAGCCTGCGGACCTCGCCGAGATGCTTCGCACGCTCCCGGACGAACGCGTGGTGCAAGTGGCGCAAGAGCTCACGAACGAGCGCCTCGCCGATGTTCTTCAGGAGAGCGTGGAGGAGGATCAGGTCGCGATTCTCTCCGCCTTGCCCACGGAGCGGGCTGCGGACATTCTCGACGAGATGGAGCCCGACGACGCCGCCGACCTGGTCCAGGAGCTCCCCGACGCCATGGCCAGCGA
>JAKDIE010000263.1 GCA_030450655.1 Ruaniaceae bacterium | reverse complement strand
ATCATCACGGAGGAGTGCGCTGCGCCGTAACGGCCCGCGAGCGTGCCGTCCCCGCCGATCACCACGAGGCGGTCGATGCCCTTCTCGACGAAGTTCTTCGCCGCCGCGCGCAGGCCCCACCGTTCACGGAAATCGTCCGAGCGGGCCGTGCCGATCACGGTGCCGCCGCGCTCCAGTACCGAGGAGACGTCCCGCCAGCCCATCTTCTTGACCTTCTCGCCGCCGTCGACAGCGCCCTGCCAGCCTTCCAGAACGGCGTAGGGCTCCGCGCCCTTGTTGAGGGCCGTCCGGACGACGGCGCGAACCGCCGCGTTCATTCCGGGAGCGTCGCCGCCCGAGGTCAAGACACCGATCTTCACAGTCATACGCCCAGCCTACCGAGCGCAGGCGAACGGGAGGTAGCACTTCGGGCCCAGAAACGTGAACGCCTGCTAATGCGCGAAGTGGCGTGTCCCCGTGAAGTAGAGCGTGGCGCCCGCGGCATCGGCGGCGGCGATCACCTCGGCGTCACGAATCGACCCTCCAGGGGCGACGACGGCGCGTACCCCGGCATCGAGCAAGAGTTGCAGGCCGTCCGCGAACGGGAAGAATGCGTCCGACGACGCCACGGCGCCCCGTGCGCGCTCCCCCTCACCGAGGCTGTTGGCACGTTCCACGGCGAGGCGCGCCGAATCCACGCGGTTCACCTGGCCCATGCCCACGCCCACGGTGGCTCCGCCGCGCGCCAGCAGGATCGCGTTGGACTTCACGGCGCGCACCGCGCGCCAGGCGAAGTCGAGATCCGCGAGGGTCGCAGCATCCGCGGCGGCGCCGGCCACGAGGGTCCAGTTCTCGGTGGCGTCCCCGAACGGCGTGCCATCCTCGCGCGTCCCGGCGGCGTCGATCCTATCCGCCTCCTGGACCAGCAGCCCGCCGGTGATGTGGCGCAGTTCGGAGGCGGCGGCGTCGGGCCGGGGCAGCTCAAGAATCCGCAGGTTCTTCTTGCCGCGCAGGATCTCCAGCGCCTCGGCCGTGAAGCCGGGGGCCGCGATCACCTCGGTGAAGATCGGCGCCACCTGACGGGCCGTCTCGGCGTCCACCTCGCGATTGGCGGCGATCACTCCGCCGTACGCGGAGACCGGATCGCAGGCGTGCGCGGCGGCGTGGGCGGCGGCGATCGTGCCGGCCACGGCGAGGCCGCACGGGTTCGCGTGCTTGATGATGGCCACGGCCGGTTGGCTGTGATCGTAGGCCGCGCGGATCGCCGCGTCCGTGTCCTGGTAGTTGTTGTAACTCATCTCCTTGCCGCCCAGCTGCGTGGCCTGCGCCAGGCCGCGCTCGGAGGCCGAGACGTACAGCGCGGCGGCCTGGTGCGGGTTCTCGCCGTACCGCAGCGTGTGCGCGAGCTCCCAGGTGGCGCCGCGCCAGGCCGGGGTGGCCTCCTCGCGGGTGAACCAGCTGGCCACCTGCACGTCGTAGCTCGCCGTGTGCTGGAACGCCGCAGCGGCGAGCCTGGTGCGCTCCGCCAGAGTGAAGCCACCAGCGCGCACGGCCGCGAGGACGCCGTCGTACTCCTTCGGATCGACCACGACCGCCACGCTCCCGTGGTTCTTGGCCGCCGCGCGGACCATGGACGGGCCGCCGATATCGATTTTCTCGATGCACTCGGCCTCGCTCGCGCCGGAGGCCACCGTGGCGGCGAACGGGTAGAGGTTGACCACCACCAGGTCGAAGGGCTCCACGCCGAGCTCGGCGAGCTGCGCCACGTGCTCGGGGTTGGTGCGGTCCGCGAGGATGCCGGCGTGGACGCGGGGGTGGAGGGTCTTGACGCGGCCGTCGAGGCACTCGGGGAAGCCGGTGAGCTCGGCCACCTCGGTGACCTGCGCGCCGGCGGCGGCGATGGTGGCGGCCGTGGATCCGGTGGAGACGATCTGGACGCCTGCGGCGGCGAGCGCGGCGGCGAACTCGGCGAGGCCGGTCTTGTCGAAGACTGAGATCAGCGCGCGGCGGACGGGAATCTGGCTGGGCATGGCGTGTCCTCACACTAGGCGGCGCACCCAGGCGGGCGATGCGCGCGCGATTCGGTGTGCCGCTCCCCGGTGGTGACCCACCCGCGCCAGTGACGGCGAGGCCAGTCTAGCGCTCCGCGTGGACGGCGGAACTCTCCACCTCGATCGGCTCGGACGTACCCTCCACCGTCCTCTCGACCGGAACGAACAGTGCGAGCCCTGCGAGCAGCACCAGCCACACGATCGCGTTGGCGATCACGGCCCCAATCGCGGCCCAACGAGCGAGGCGATAGTCCTTGGGGTCCCTGCGGTACCCGGCGATCGCCCAGATCAGTGCGACGAGCGCCAGGCCGGTTCCCAGGAACGGGTTCACGAACGCGCACGCCAGGCCGAGAAGCCCCACGCCGAAGCACACCCAGCCAGCCACGGCGATCCCCGCAGGGCGTTCAGGGACGGGCTGCGCCTGCTCCTGGGCGGCGCTCGCGGCCACATCCTCCGCCCTCCCGAGGCGTCCGATCTGCTCCGCCGCGGCGTCGTCGTCCAGGCCCGTCAGGCCCTCCCGGGCGTCCGCCAGGAGCGCGGCGCTTGTGGCGTCGTCGACCTTGTGCTCGTACAGATGGCGCCGCAGTTCGCGGAGGTAGTCCTTGGCAATGTGACTGAGGGTGCCGTTCATGGTTGTTCCTGTCGCTGCATGGGTTCTGGAAGGACGGCGGAGACGTTCGCCACGAACTCCCGCCATTGCGAGGTGAATTGCGCGAGGCTTGCGCGCCCCGCGGGGGTGATCGAGTAGTAGCGGCGGCGGCGCCCGCTCTCGGCAATCTGCTCGCGCGAGACGAGTTCGCCCGCCTTCTCCAATCGCGTGAGGACCGGGTAGAGCGTGCCCACGCTACCGATGAGCCCCTGGTCCTGGAGCACCCGCGCGAGCTCCCAACCGTGAGTGGGTTCCTGGTTCACGACTGCGAGGACGCAGCCCTCGACCACGCCCTTGCGGAGTTGGGTGCCGAAGTCTCTCTCGTTCATAGTGATCACAACATATTATGCA
>JAKDIE010000262.1 GCA_030450655.1 Ruaniaceae bacterium | reverse complement strand
GATGCGGGACCTGCTCGCATTGACGAGCGGTGGCCGTGGCGTCGTCGTCGCCACCCATCACCTCGATGTGCTTGAGGGTGCGGACGAGGTGATCTGGCTCGATGCGGCCGGTGGCCCGGCTCGGGTGATCGATCACGGGACGCATAATGAACTCATGGAACGGCACGCGAGCTACGCGGACGCGGCAGGAGGCGCACGATGACCACCAACCGCCTGCTGGAGGCGGCGCTGACCCTCACGGGCCAACTCGATCTCCCGGACGTACTGCAGGACTTCGTGGACCTCTCCGCCGAGCTGACGGGCGCCCGCTACAGTGCGATGGGGGTGCTCGATAACTTGGGGCGCACGGCGCTGTTCGTGCATCACGGCATGGACGATCGTATCGAGAGGCTCATCGGCCACGCGCCGCACGGGGACGGGCTCTTCGCCGAGATTCCCGTCGATAGGCCGCTGATCCTCGACGATCTCACGGACCATCCCGCATTCTCCGGCTTTCCCGCGGGCCACCCGCCGATGGGCTCCTTCCTCGGCGTCTCCGTGCGCATCGACGAGCAGGTGTTTGGCCGGCTCTACCTGGCGGATAGCCCTGGCGGCTTCACGCCGGAGGATGCCACCCAAGTCGAGTACCTCGCCCGTGCCGCAGGCATCGCCATCGCGAACTCGCGCGTCTACGGCGAATCGCGGAAGCGCGAACGCTGGATGCAGGTGAGCCAGGAGATCACCACCTCCCTGCTCGAAGGCACCGAGGAGGAGGAAGCGCTTCAGTTCATCGCCCAGCGTGTGCGCGAGGTTGCCGACGCCGATACCTGCCTGATCGTGCTGCCCTCCGTGGGCGAGTCCTGGGCCTGCGAGATCTCGGACGGGTACCTCGCGCCCGAGCTCATCGGCGTGGAGTTCCCCAATAATGGGCGCGCTCTCACCGTGCTGCGCGAAGGTGTGGGCGTGATCGTGGACTCGCTGGCCCGCGCGCATTCCGTGCGCGTGCCGATCCTGCGCCGCTTTGGACCGGCGATGTACGCGCCCATGATCGTGCGCCGTAGCGGCCTCGGGATCATCCTGCTACTGCGGGCCGTGGGCCGCCCCGAGTTCGAGCCTGCGGACCTGACCATGGCCGAGGGCCTCGCCCAGCAGGCAGCCCTCGCGCTAGAACTCGCTGCCGTGCGCCACGCGGATGACGTCTCAAACCTGCTGGCGGAGCGGCAGCGCATCGGCCGCGATCTCCACGATCTGGCCATCCAGCAACTGTTCGCCACGGGCATGCAATTGCATTCGGCACGCACTCAACTCGCCGAGCGTGGCGAGGATCGTCTCGCCGATCTGATGGAGCAGTCGCTCACGTCCGTGGACGAATCCGTGCGGCAGATTCGCGTCATCGTGCAGTCCCTACGCGAGGCCGGCGAGGCGATCGTGCTCGTGGAGCGGCTACGCCGCGAGACCTCGATTGGGCGCACCGCGCTCGGCTTCGCTCCCTCGTTGGTGTTCAACGTGGACGGCGAGATCCTGGACGACGACGAATGTAACCCCTTGGTGGACGAAGTCGACGCCCGGGTGGACGTGGACATCGCGGACGACCTGGTCGCCGTCGTCCGTGAAGGCCTCGCGAATGCGGCGCGGCATGCCCGCGCCACCTCGGTGCAGGTGCGCGTGATCGTGCGCGGACGCGGGGCGCTTGGGCGGGTGAGCGTGGAGGTTGAGGATGACGGGCGCGGCGTGGATCCGGAGGTCTCGCGCAGATCCGGCCTCGACAACCTCGCCGCGCGGGCGCGCCGCCACCATGGCGAGTTCACGTTGACCCCCACGGAAAGCGGCGATGGATCAATTCTTTCGTGGCAGGTCCCGCTCACCTAACACGGCAGGAGCCTCGTCACTCCGAGCAGAGAGCGGCTACTGGCGCCAGGAACTTGCGCGCTGGCCGGCCACCCACGCGGCGGCCTGAGTGCGGCGCTGCAGCCCCATCTTCGCGAGCAGCGAGGTGATGTGGTTCTTGACCGTCTTTTCCGCGACGCCGAGCCTCTCGCCGATCTCGCGGTTGGACATGCCGTCACCGATCAGCTCGAGCACCCTCCGCTCGGACGGGGTCAGGTTCGCCGCCGGGTCACCGTTGTCCGCGCGCCTGCGCGTCACCGTGCGCTCGTCAAGCAGGGTCCGGCCTGCGGCCACCGCGCGCACCACGTCCGTAATCTCGGCGCCGCGCACGGTCTTCAGTAGATACGCCTTGGCGCCGGCGTGGAGTGCCTGCGTGAGGGCGTCGTCGTCGTCAAAGGAGGTGAGCACGATCGGGTGCGTGGAGGGGAGGGTCTCTTGGAGCTTGGAGATGATGTCGATTCCGGTGCCGTCCGGCAGTTGCAGATCCACGAGGATAACCTCCGGCCGCACGAGTTCGGCGCGCCGAAGGGCCTCGGCCACGCTTCCCGCCTCGGCGACGACCACCAGGCCATCGGCCCGGTCAACAATTTCGGCGATCCCTCGACGCACGATTTCGTGGTCGTCGACGATCATGACCCGAATTTCACGATCACTGCTCACGCGCCCAAGCGTACCCGAGTGCGTGGGCAACGCATGATCGCGCCTCACGAGGGCGCCGTCCGGGCGTGCCGGGCGCCGGAAGAAGGCTCGCTCATTGGGTTTCGCCGGCCAGCGCGTTCTCGATCACGCCGTACACGGCAGCTGCGGCGACGTGTTCGGCGAGCTTCTTGGACGATCCCGTCCCCACACCGCGGAACGTGCCCACGATCGCAGTCGCGTGGAACGTGCGATTGTGATCCGGGCCTGTGCCGTCGACTTCATACTCGGGCGCGGGCAGCCCATGCCTCCCCGCGAGCTCCTGCAGCGAGGTTTTCCAGTCGAGCCCCGCCGAGCGACTGGCAGCGTTCGCAAGCAGTCCGCCCACGAGGCGAAGGACCATCGCCCGGGTGGGTTCCATCCCGTGCGTCACATAGGCGGCACCGATCAGCGCCTCCACCGTCTCCGAGAGGATCGAGACCTTCTCGCGGCCCCGCGTGACGAGCTCCCCCCCCCCAAGCATCACCAACAGCCCGACG
>JAKDIE010000261.1 GCA_030450655.1 Ruaniaceae bacterium | reverse complement strand
GGACCACGTGGTCACAGCCTTGCACGATCGCGTAGTTGTTGAACATGCCGCCGGAGGAGGCGCAGGCGCCCATCGAGATGACCCACTTGGGTTCGGCCATCTGGTCGTACACGTTGCGTAGCACCGGGACCATCTTGTGAGAAAGGCGGCCGGAGACGATCATCAGGTCCGCGTGGCGCGGAGAGGCGCGGAACACCTCCATGCCGAAGCGAGAGATGTCGAAGCGGGGCCCGCCCGAGGCCATCATCTCGATGGCACAACATGCCAGGCCCATGGTGACGGGCCACACGGATGACTTGCGCGACCACCCGACGATTGCCTCCACAGAGGTGAGCATGAAGCCCGAAGGTGCCTTGTCTTCGATACCCATATCAGATCCAGTCCAATCCGCCGCGGCGCCACTCATAGACGTACGGCACGGTGATGAGGAAGATGAAGGAGAGCATGGTCACCAGGCCAAAAATCCCCACGGTGGAGAAGCCCACGGCCCAGGGATACATGAACACCACTTCGATGTCGAAGATGATGAAGGTCATCGCCACGAGGTAGTAGCGGATCTGGAAGCGGCCGGCGTGGGGTGCGCGTGGGGTCGGCTCGATGCCGCACTCGTAGTTGGCGACCTTGACGCGGTTGTACCGCTTAGGTCCGAGGATGGCGCTGATGCCGAGTCCGCCAAGCGTGAGGGCCAGCGCCACGACCATCATCACGAGGATCGGGACGAATGGATTGTTCATGGCGTCTCCTTCTTCATTCGCTTCATGCGCTTCATGCGGCTGGCACGATCTTCGTGATGGCAGCGATCAACCTGTCCATCGTCTCACCGCCGGTCCGCTCATATCCGTCAGATAACAGTTTATGGACCAATTTCATCAAATGTGGCCGAGGGAGCCCGTACTTTGTGCAGATCCGCATGATCTCGGGATTCTCGATGAGTTTCACGAATACCCGGCCGAGCGAGTAATAGCCGCCAATCTCAGCCTTCACCGCGTCCGGATAGGAGCGCAGCGTCTTCACGTGCCCGTATCCGGAGGTGCGGGCGAGCGCCTGCGAGATCACATCCGCGGCGATGCGACCGGCCATCAGCGCGTAGGCGATGCCCTCACCGTTGAACGGGGAGACCATTCCACCGGAGTCCCCCACCAGCATCAGACCGTTGTGGTACAGCGGCTGGCGGTTGAGCGCCATCGGTAGCGCCGCCGATCGAACGGGGCCCACCTGGTTCTCCTCGGTGAACTCCCAATCCGCAGGAGCGTTACGCATCCACGTCCGGAACAGGTCCTTGTAGTCCAGCTTGGTGGCGCGCGCCGTCGAACTCACCGATCCGAGGCCCACGTTCACGAGCCCGTTGCCGAGCGGGAAGATCCAGCCATAGCCGGGCAGCAGGTTCGAGTTTTCGCGGGGGCCATCCCAGAGTTCGAGTTGGGATTCCATCCACTCGTCGTCGTGGCGGGGGGAGCGGAAGTAGGTGCGGACGGCCACGCCCATGGGGCGGTTTTCTTGCGGAGTGATGCCCATGGCGGTGGCGATGCGGGCGGAGACTCCCCCTGCATCGACCACGATCGGGGCGCGTAGTTCCGAGATGTTGTCACGATCCCGGCCCTGGCGGACGGTGACGCCCTCTATTCGGCCCGAACGCTCGTTCAGGATTGGGGCGATGGCGGTTGTTCCCTGGCGCAGATCGGCGCCGGATGCCTGCGCGTGCAGGGCGAGGGTCTCATCGAACGAGGTGCGGGCCTTGGCCATCCCGTAGCTGGGGAAGGACTCGGATTCGGGCCAGGGGAGGTAGATTTCGTGGCCGCCGCCGACGACTCGCAGGCCCTTGTTGCGCATCCAGCCCTCGTGCGCGGGCATCGGGACGCCCATGCGGACGAGTTCGCGTACCGCGTATGGGGTGAGGCCATCGCCGCAGACCTTGTCCCGTGGGAACGTTGACTTCTCGAGGAAGATGACGGAGCGGCCGAGCTGTGCGAGATAGTGCGCGGTTGCGGAGCCGCCGGGGCCGGCGCCGACGACGATGACGTCGGCGTCTTGGTGGGCACTGAAGCTCACGGCTGACCGCTCCTTTAGGCAACGCAGGACACTCTTTCGAGTAATGGACCGCCTCTACTCTAATGCACCTTCGAAGGGGCAAATTCGTTGCCATTTCGCAAGATTAGCGTTGCGCTATTCGGGATATTCGGCGTGACTTCGTACGGAGCACGTTGAACCCGCCCACAACATTCCCCAGGGTGGTCAAAGTTCCGGGTGTTTCGGCGTCGTCGGCCTCGAAAACCCAGAAACTTTGACCACCCTCAAGGCAACCACTTACCCAGGGTGGTCAGAGTTCCGGGTGTTTCGGCGTCGTAGGCCCCGAAAGTGCCGAATCTGCGACCACCCTCAGGCGTGCGCATTCCCCAGGGTGGTCAAAGTTCCGGGAGAAGCGCCGTCGTAGGCCCCTATCGTCGGCCCCGAAGACCCCAAATCTGCGACCACGCTGGGCGGGTGGTCAGGTTGGGGACGTGGGAGAAGACGCCGGAGTTGGAGCCGGTGGCCCTCGCGCGCTGAGGGTTGCGTGTCGGAAGCTGAGGTGTGGGAACGCTAAACGGCCTATTGCGATCCCACACCTCAACGACCGGACGGGAACGACTGATTCCCCTCCCGTAGCGATCCGTGGCATCAAGTTTCTACCGATTGGCGCAGACGCTCACGCCGCGTGCCCCGCCGCAGGCATCCGGGCCGAAGACGCCTGCCGTTGCAGTAGGAGCGGAGGCGCTCCCCCCACGGGCCGACTCGCCAACAGCTACAGCCCCAAACCCATTCGAACCACTCAGAGGAGCAGCACCACACAACGAAACACGACCAACTAGGCCCCGCCACTGCCGCGAAGGACGACCAGAGTTCGGCGCCTGCGCCGCGCACGAAGCAGCGAGTTCGCCCTGCCTGGATGGCAGCGATCCGGGCCCGAGGCGTGAGCGGCTCCGCTCCAGGGTGGTCAGAGATTCGGGGGTTGGGGGCGCCGTCGGACAGAAAACGCCGAAACTTTGACCACCCTCGAGGTCACCA
>JAKDIE010000260.1 GCA_030450655.1 Ruaniaceae bacterium | reverse complement strand
GCTCGGGCAGCACGAACACCTTCCGCGGCACCTTGTACGCGGCGAGCGACTCCTTGATCTTGGCGCGAATCTCATCCACATCCACGGTGAAGCCCTCATGCACGACGACGGCGGCCACGACCTCCTCGGATCCCAACGCGTTCACGAGTCCCACCACGGCGGCGTCGGCAACGCCGTCGTAGCCTTTCAACACGCCCTCGACCTCGCTCGGGTACACGTTGAAGCCGCCCGTGATGACTACCTCTTTGATGCGGTCCACGATCCGGAGGAAGCCGTCCTCGTCGACCACGGCGATGTCACCGGTCCGGAACCAGTCCCCGTGGAACGCGGCCGCCGTCTCCTCGGGGCGGTTACGGTAGCCGCCGAACACCTGCGGCCCGCGGCCGATGATCTCGCCGCGCTCGCCCAACTCCACGTCCCGATCCGGGTCCTCCGGGTCCACGAGGCGGATCTCGGTGCGCGGGAACGGAATGCCAATGGAGCGGGCCTTGCGCGTGTTCAGCACTGGGTTGCCCACGAGGATCGGTGAGGTCTCGGAGAGCCCATAGCCTTCGATGAGCAGCCCGCCAGTGGCGGCCTCCCACTTCTCGATGAGCTCGGGGGAGAGGGGCATCGCGCCCGAGATGCCCGTGCGGCACCCCTGGAGGGACACGCCCTTCTCGGCGGCCGCGTCGGCCAGCTTGTCGAACAGGGGTGGCACGGCGATGAAGAGAGTGGGTACGCGGCGCCTACAGGCGTCCAGCATGAGTCCCATCTCGGGTTTGGGCAGCAGGTGGACGAGCGACCCAATGGTGAGGCCCGCGTTCATGGACAGCGAGCAGCCGAACACGTGGAAGAGGGGCAGCGCGGCAATGAAGCACTCGTTGCCGGGCTCAAGGTCCCACACCCATTCGAGCGCCATCCGAGTGTTTGCCGCGAGGTTGCGGTGGGTGAGTGGCACACCCTTGGGCCCAGCGGTGGTACCGGAGGTGTAGAGGATGAGTGCTTCGTCGTCGGGCGTGGGAAGGGTGGCGGCAAGCGATTCGCGCGCCTGGGCGCTGGCCGGCTCGGTGAGCTTGGACCACGGCAGCATGTCCGCCGGCGCCGGGGTGGAGAGTTGCGCGCGCGAGGCCCGGGCCTTGGCGATGGGGAGCTTCAGGAGGATGCGCTTGGTCAGCGGCATCTCGTCGATCATGTTGACGGCGATCACCACGGACGGGCGCACGTCCGCCGGCAACTGCCCGATCAGGTGGGCGCAGCCATCCCAGATGATCGCCACATCGGCCTTGTGGTCCGCGAACGGCTCGGCGAGTTCCGCCGCAGTGAAGAGCGGATTGTGCTCCACCACCGTGGCGCCGGCCGTCAGGACCGCGTAGAAGGCGATGACGTGCTGCGGGCAGTTGGGCATGAGGAGCGCCACGTGGCTTCCCGGCCCGACGCCGATTTCCCGCAGCCGCGCTGCCACGTTCTCCACGGCGATCCCGAGTTCGCGGTACGTGGTCTGCTTGCCGAAAAAGTCGAGCGCGCCCTGCTCAGCGAACCGCGTTGTGGAGCCCTTGAGTTGGTCGACGAGCGTCTCGTCAGGCAACTCCATGTTCCAGTTGACCTGAGCGGGGACTGCGGCGTCCCAGAGTGCGGTGAGTTGCTCGCGAACGGGCGGGGTGGACGGCATCGGGTGGCCTCTCTGCGGCGGAATGTGCTGATGGTTACGCTACCGTAGGTAGGCTACGTCCGGCACCTGTATGGCGCCTGTGAATGGGCGCGCGGTTCGCCGTCGTGCTTAACGTGGGCGTTGTGGGCGATCCGCCGTCTCTTTGACCGCGCGAATGACCCGAGGCGACGACGCCGCACCAACCGCGCCGCGGGTCATCGTATGGAGGCTCCAGCGAGCGGGCGGCAGCCCGTGACATGATCGGGCTTGTGGTGGGTGTGCTCTCGGGATTGAGCCTCATCTGGGTGATCATCGTGCTCGGATGGGCGCTCGGACGTTTCCGGGTGCTCCCTCCCGAGGCTCCGGAGGTGCTCAACCGGCTGGTCTACTTCGTGGGTACGCCGTGCCTCATGTTCACCACCCTCGTGGAGATGGATGTGCGTGCCGTGTTCGGCGCGCCGCTGATCGTGGCGGGCGTCAGTGCCATCGCCAGCGCTGTTCTCTTCCTGGTGTACGCGCGGCTGCGCCGGCTCGATCGCGGTACCAGCGTGGTGGGCGCCATGAGCTCTTCCCTCAACAACGCCGGGCACATGGGGATCCCGCTGGCCACCTATATCCTCGGCTCCCCGCAGTTCGTGCTGCCGGTGCTCGTGTTCCAACTTGGATTCTTCTCGCCCATGTTCTTCGTGCTCTCGGACCTCGCGGGGCGTTCCGGGCGCGTCTCGGCGGCGAAGGTGGCGCGCACCATTGTGACGAACCCGATGCTCATCGCTGCTGTTGCAGGGATCACCGCAAATCTGACGGGCCTGGTCCTGCCGAACCTGGTGTCCACGCCGATCGAGGTGCTCGCGGGCCTCGCCGTGCCGGCGATCCTGATCGCCTTCGGCCTCTCACTGAACGCAGAGCGTGCGCTGCCCGCCCGTGGCCAGGCCGCGGATGTCGCCGTCGTGACGGTGGTGAAGCTTGTGGCGCATCCGCTGATCGCGTGGGTCCTCGCGCGCTTTGCCTTCGGGATGGGCGGCGTGGAGCTCTTCGCGGCCGTGGCGATGGCGGGCCTGCCCACGGCGCAGAACGCCTACGTAGCCGCGTTCCGTGCGCACACCGGCGAGAGCATCGCGCGCGGCGCAGTGCTGGCCACTACGATCCTCGTCACTCCCACCCTGATGGTGATCGCCGCGCTTCTCGCGTAGCCGTGGTGCAGGATCTACCTGAAGCCTTCGACGATCGAGGTGACGACCGCTGCCGAGCGAGTTGCTGCCACGTCCAGGGAGACCGAGAAGTCCTTGCTCGCCGTCGGCCCGCAAAGATCCGAGATCGCGCGCACGGCCACGAACGGGATTCCGTACAGATAGGCGGCTTGGGCGAGCGCAGTGGTCGCCATATCCGCGGCGCGGGCGCTGGGGAAGGCGGCCC
>JAKDIE010000023.1 GCA_030450655.1 Ruaniaceae bacterium | reverse complement strand
GCGCGGACGGACCTTGTCCTCGGAGGCCCGCATCATCGTTGATCGGATGAACCGCCAGATCGAACCGGATCCGGGCCGCAGCTGGGGGAGCGAGGCGCGTGGGACGTCTGCCCTTCCGGGTGGACGCTGGTCGCTACTTCCCGATTCGCCTATGGACTCCACGGCTCTCGCCCTGGCGCGCGTCGAGTATCTGCTCGATCGGTACGGCGTCGTCACAAAGGGAATCGCCGAGGTGGAGCAGTTTCCCGGCGGATTTGGCGCCGCGTACCGGGTGCTCGGGCGCATGGAGGAGCGAGGGCTCGTGCGCCGCGGCATGTTCATCGAGGGCGCTGGCGCCTCACAGTTCGCACTCCCGGGGGCCGTGGACGAGCTGCGAGCGCCGGCGCAGGCGGGCGCTGTCGTCGTCCTAGCCGCCACCGATCCCGCGAACCCTTACGGCGCCGCGTTGCCCTGGCCCGCCACCTCAGGAACGCATCGACCTGGCCGAAAGGCGGGCGCCGTCGTCGTCCACCAAGACGGCGATCCAGTGCTCTATCTGGAACGTGGCGGCAAGACGGCCCTCACCTTCGCCGAGATTCGGGATGCGGACGCAGTGGCCCGAGCCCTCGTGGTGGCCCTGCGCCGGGCCCGCATCCCGCGGCTCTCGATCGAGCAGCTCGACGGCGCCTCAATTCTCGGCACGCCCCTTGCTCGCGCACTCCTCGACGCGGGCTTCTACTCCTCCCCGAAGGCCCTCCGCTTCCGTGCATGACGCCCGCCCGCGGCCAGTGTGGTCGCGAGGGCAGTCCCGTTGGTAAAGGGCGACGGAGGAATTCTCGATCCCTCACGACACTGGGAACGCTCGCCAAGGGGGCGAGCGAAAATGATCGACGAAAGTTCGATGTTCCAAAGCGGTTGAATGCGGAAACATACCTTGTGACGGCTATGCAAAGGATCGAGTGGAGGCTCGCATGGTGGCTGGTTCGGAGGGCGTGGCTGCCTCCCGTGGCGACGCTGAGGCGCGGCAGGGCGAGGAGCGATTCATGGGGTGGTGGATGGCTGGCGCCTTCGCGCTGGTCGCGATCCTCCTACTGGGAGCGGTCTATGGGTACCTGGGTTGGAATCGCATGGACGCGATCTGCTCAACGGATGCAGCGGTGCCGCCGGGCGCCACTGGCGCGAGTGTGAAGTACTCCTGGTCATGGTCGCCGCCAGGCTTCACGTGCACCTGGGGCGAAACGGCCGTCACGAAGCTGTGGTGGTAGCGGAACGACCACTGCGCGGCATAGCGTGGAGGCATGACGATCCCAACGCACGAACTCAACGACGGCCGCACCCTCCCAGCGATCGGGTTCGGTACCTACCCGCTCCGGGGAGAGCCGGGCGTGGACGCGATCCGGAGCGCGATCGGTGTTGGCTATCGCCTCATCGACACGGCGTTCAACTATGACAACGAGGCGGCCGTGGGCCGTGCCATCGCCGAGGGCGAGATTCCGCGCGATGAGCTGTTCGTGACGTCGAAGCTCCCCGGCCGGTATCAGGCCTACGAGGCCGCCACGAACGCGGTGCGCGAGTCCACGTGGCGGCTCGGGCTGGACTACCTTGACCTGTACCTCATCCACTGGCCCAACCCGGCCCAGGGTAACTACGTGGAGGCGTGGCGGGCGCTCGTTGACGCCCGCGAGGCCGGGATCGTCCGTTCGATCGGCGTCTCCAACTTCACGGTGGAGCATCTGGCGGCGATCGAGAAGGCGACCGGGGTGCTGCCCGCAGTGAACCAGATCGAGTGCCACCCGTACTTCCCGCAGGCGGAGCAACTCGCTGCGCACAGGGAACTGGGGATCGTGACTGAGGCGTGGAGCCCGCTCGGCAAGGCGTCGACGGCCAGGGATGAGCCGGTCATCCTTCGGATCGCCGCAGCGAACGAGGTCACGCCGTCGCAGGTGGTGCTCCGCTGGCACATCCAGCGCGGCGTGGTGCCGATCCCGAAGTCTGCAGACGCGGCCCGGCAGATTGAGAATCTTGACGTATTCGGGTTCGAGCTGTCCGACGACGAAATCGCGGCCATCACCGCGCTCGGCCGCGCCGATGGTCGCCTGTTCGGCGGGGATCCGAATCAGCACGAGGAGATGTAAGGGTCCTCACGATTCCGTGCGGCGTAACGCGGGGGCGGAGAGTCTCGGTTGATCGAGAGGGCCGGGATGCTGCGGCTACCGCGCAACGCGGCGAATCGGGCTGGGCCGGAGGAGACCGTTGAGGCCGATTTACGACGCATCGGGCTTGCGAAAATCGTTGCAATCTCAACGAAGTAAGGTGAGCCTTAGCTTCCTATGCGGATTACGTGAGTAGGAGTAGCGTAAAGCGGACCGAGCTTCGTGGACCGCGAAGCCCATCCGAAAGAGGTACGCGAAATGACTGCTCCCGCAACAGTGGCGACCTGTAGCGTCACGTCCTGCTCGTACAACCACGATGGCTGCACCGCCTACGCGGTGACGATCGGCGGCACCGACTCGGCAACGTGCGGCACCTTCGTGTCGCTCGACGCGCGCGGCGGCCTGCCAGTCGCGTCTTCGCACGTGGGTGCCTGCAAGCACCTTGAGTGTGTACACAACGAAGACCTCATGTGCACTGCAGACGCGATTGACGTGGCGGGAGACTCAGCCTCCTGCCTCACCTACGCCGTCAGGTAGTTCGTTCGAGTTGAGCCGCTAGCGCTCGAGCGCCGCCACGGCGCGTTCAACATCATGAGAATCGTTGAATACGTGGAACGCGACCCGGGCTCGTCCGTCGCGGCCGGACGCCGTGATGCCCGCTGCAGCCAGTGCGGCGAGGTCGCGTCCATCCGGGTCACACCACGTGACGATGGCGCTGGCGCGCTCAGGCTGTTCCAGTCCCATGCGCTCGCGGAATCTCGTTGCGAGGCTGGTCGTGTACTCACGCAGCGCGTCGCGGTCCGCGCGCGCGAACAGTTCGAGGGCGGGCTCCGCTGCAACGAGCGCCTGCCACGCGGGGGAGACGTCGAAGCGTCGCGCAGAAACCGCCAGGTCCACCTCGTGTCCGTAACACGATGCCCAGGGATCCTCGCCAGCGCACCAGCCCGCGTGAATGGGGCGCAAAGTGGCGGCATACTCCTCTGATAGTGCAAGGAAGGCAACGCCGCGGGGCGTGCAGAGCCATTTGTAGGCGTGGCACACGAGCGCGTCGTATCGATCGGCGTCGGCAGGAAGCCACCCGATCGCCTGGGTTGCGTCGCAGAGGAGCCGCGCCCCCACCGCCCGTGCCGCCTGCTCGATCGCATCAGAATCGGCCACCGCGCCGGTCGCTGATTGCACGAGCGAGAATGCGACGAGCGTCGTGTGTGTTCGGATCTCGGCCGCGAGCGATTCGAGCGGCACGGATCGGATGTGGATGCCTCGACCCGCGTGCACGAATGGCAACACAATCGAGGAGAACTCCTTGTCCGGCACGAGGACCTCGGCGCCGTCGGGCAGGGATGCCGCGAGCAAGGATGTGAGGACAGAGGTTTGCGAGCCGATGGCGATCCGATCCGAATCGACGCGGACCAGCCGCGCGAAGTGTGCCCGGCAGTTCTCGGCGGCGGTCGCGTATGCACCGGTGTTGAGCGCCCCTACGCTGGCGGCATCGAGGTCCGCAATGACTGCGGCGCGCGTGGCGCGAGTGGGTAGGCCCGAGGTGCACGCCGAGAGATAGTCGCGTCCACCGGTGAACGCCTCGCGGACGTCCGAGAGGGAGTGTTGCAGTGTCGCCGTCATGACACAAGGGTGCCCGTGCGAATCACATTCGTCTAGAACATGTAAATGATGGAACACATGCGAGATAATTATGAGTATGGTCGAAGAACTGACGGGATCGGCGCTCGATATCCAATCTTTCCGGGTCCTCAAGGCGATTGCCGACGAGGGCTCGATCACTGCGGCAGCGGACCTGCTCGGGTACAGCCAGCCCGCAGTGAGCCAGCAGCTGCGCAGGCTTGAGTGCAGGATTGGCCTGGCCGTCGTTGAGCGGGTTGGTCGTTCCGTGCGGCTCACGGAGGCGGGGCGGATCCTCGCCCGGTACGCCCCCGCGGTCACGACGGCGCTGGACGCGGCGGCAGAGGAGATCGCCGAGTTGCGTGGACTTCGCGCGGGGAGGGTTCGTCTCGTGGGGTTTCCGTCCGCATCGCCCGCTTTGGTTCCACGCATGCTTGCCGATCTCGCGGCTCGTCACCCCGGGCTCACCCTGACGTACGTGGAGGCGGAGCCTCCCGAAGCCGTCAATGCGGTACGGGAGGATCGCGCGGACATCGCGCTCACATTCAGCTACCCAGGCGATCGCAACGACCCCCACGGCTCCAGTTCGCATGGGCTCGCCGTCCGCGCGATCGGTAGTGATGACTTGCTGGCGATTCTGGCGCGCGATCACCCCGCCGCAGTGGGCGAGCAGATCGAACTGGCGGATCTGGCGGGCGACGACTGGATCGCTGGCTGCCCGAGGTGCCGTGGCCACCTGTTGGAGGTGTGCGATCGGGCTGGTTTCGTGCCGCGGATCGCTTTCGAAACGGACAATGTCGCTGCGGTGGAGGGCCTCGTAGCCCAAGGGATCGGGGTGGCGCTCATGCCCCGCATGGCCGTCGAGTCGTTCCCTCAGCGCCCGGGAATTGTGGCGATGCCCGTGCCCACGGCTGATCGTCGCACGATTCACCTGGTGACGGCCCACGGGGCCGAGCGGGCGCCCTCGGTGCGCGCGGTTCTCGCAGCGATCACGCGCGTGATCGAGACAGACTAGGACGCCGGGACGAGGGCCGCGAGCTCCTGGCGCAACTCGTCAAGCCCCGCAACTGGCTGCGCGAATGCGGCAAACGCCGTCACGGTGCTCTGGCTACCCGTATGCATGAGCGTCACACCGGTCGAGTCGACGTCCACGCACCACGTGATATCTCGCGCCTCCTCGGGGAGCCCGCACGAAGGATCGCGCCGCAGGACCGCGCCCGCGCACGTATTCGCGAGCACGCATTCCATAAGGCATCCAAGCTCCCCATTGACGTGCTCGCGGAGGGCTTCCGCCACTTCGAACTCGTCCGCACTGAGCGGGAATGGGCTGGCGCCGCGCTGAGCGAGCGCGGAGAGATCGCTGGCGATTCGCTCGAGCGGAACGCGATGCACGCCACTCGCGTCGTGAAGAACCGTGCGGCGTACGGAGAGCGCGGCGAGCCGTGCCCCTGGTGCGCGGGCCGCATCCAACACGTGCCGTGGGGCGGTGCCGTGGGCCTCCCAGGCCGCACGCTCGTCGTCGTCGATCCACGAAAGAACTGCGAGCGAATGCAGAGTGGCGGCCGTGATGCGCGCCGTGATCTCGGGGGCATGCTTCTCGATGTCCAATCGCACGTCGATCAGATCGGCATCCGGTAGCGCCTCGTCACGAGAAAGGACGACGGCGATGAGCCCGTCCCGAGTAGCGCCGTGAGCGAGGACTGCGATTGAACCGTGCGGGTCGATGCGGTAGGCCGCGAGTGTGCCCGAGCCGGTGCCGCTGAGGAGACGACAGGCCACGGATGCGGTGCGCTCGGGCCAGCCGAACAGCTGCGCCGTGATGCACGGTTCCGACATCGCACTCCTTTTCGCAACAGAATGATTGCGTAAGTGCAGAGTATTCGAGAGTGTGAAGATGGCGCAACGCCCAGCCACGTGATGGACGTCTCCGCACCGAGACGGAGCGAATGGAAGGGTAGTTCTCACCTTCCACGGCGCAATCTCGTGGTCGCGCGGGATAACTCAAGAGGTGGGAGCGGAAAGGCCGAGCCATTCCGTCCAAGCGGGCAACTCGCGTGCCGCCTGCGCGAGGCCGAGTTCGTGGGCGGCGGCCAGCTTAGCCACGTCCCGCTCGCCGTTCTCGACGGGCATGACATCAGGGAAGAAGACCATCGCCTTCCCCTCGCGCTCAAGGTCGAGAATCTCTTCCTTCGTGCGGTTGTAGTTATCGGGGCGCTCGACGAGTGCCTCCACAACCGCCGGGTACTTTCGGAACGCCGTTCGCAGAGCGCGAGTGTGCTTCATCGGGGGGCGCACGTAGTCGCGGGGCTTGGTGGCGATTACGAGGAACTTCTCGTATCCATCGGCCTTTGCTACGTCGAGAGGGATGCCGCCCGCCGGGCCGAGAGCGCCATCGAGGTACACGCCGTCGTCGATCGTTACGGGTGGCATGAGAACGGGCATCGAGCACGAGGCCCGCACCCGCACGAGGAGATCGTGCAGCGTGTGGACATCATCGTTGCCCCAATGCACCTGCTCGCCGGTATCGCAGCGGAACCCGCCGATCCGGAACTTCGCTGGATTCGCCTGGAAGGATTCGAAATCGAGAGGAAGTGCCTGGTGTGGCAGGCTCGTGTGCTCGTAGATGTACTCGGAGTCGAAATAGCCGCGCCCCTTGGCGAACGTCTTCCAGTTGCCCATGTTTGGATCCGCCAAGAATTCGACAAAGCTCCGCCTCGCGCGCTCGGGATCGCGGGCAATGTAGTTGACGGTGTTCGTGGATCCCGCCGAGATGCCTGCGACATAGTCGATGTAGACCCCGGCGTTCAGCAGAGTGGGGATCACGGCGGAGGTGAGCGAGGCGCGCATCCCGCCACCTTCGAAGATGAGGGCCACGTCCGTCACGTTGCTCGAGAGTATTCCAGTCACCGTTTGATACTAAGCCTCCGTGTTGCGGCCAGAAGTCCTAGTGATGTGACTCACCAAGCGCCTAGAATGGCCGCACCGACACTGGCAAGGAGGCCGTCAATGGATATCGCAGTTAAGTTCGGTGCGCTTCGCCCCGCCCCCATCGTGACACCTGAGGGTGATCTCAATACGGAGAGTGGGCAGGCGGTCCTCGCGGATCGACTCCTTGCAATGTACCCAGGTGCCCCGCTGATCGGGAAGGAGCGGCTCTCCGGCAATGGCTTCGAGGTGGTGACTCTGGACGATGTCGATCCCGAGAACACTGTGGTGGTGAACCTGGATGTGCTCGACTCGGTAGGGATCTTCCAGCGACTACACCGGGATGGTTACGAGCCCAAGATCATGAACTTCCAGTGGATCAACCCGTCCACATTCAACCACCCGGCGAACTTTGCGGCGATGGGCCTGGCGTACGCGTTCTTCCCCACCTTCTGCGCCGGTGAGCGAACAGCCGGTGAGGTGCACGAGGTCCTCGAGCGCTGGGGACCCTCCGAGTATGTGAACCGGGCGCGGATCGCCTGGGCGGACCTCGGAGTGGGG
Source organism: Ruaniaceae bacterium (assembly GCA_030450655.1). Taxonomy (GTDB): domain Bacteria; phylum Actinomycetota; class Actinomycetes; order Actinomycetales; family Actinomycetaceae; genus KH17. The sequence continues at coordinate 3,135 of JAKDIE010000023.1, read as the reverse complement.
ACAACCCGCGAGGTGATGCGCCAGGACCAGGCGGTGCCGATCGTGCTGTATCCGGCTATCTCGATGGAAGGCCGCAAGCAGCCCACGCTCTTCTACAAGATCGTCACGGCCGCACACAAGAAGGTGGACTTCCAGGTGGTGGCGCGCCTCGCACAATCCCACCTGGTCACCGATCCGGCGATGAATCTCGCCCAGCACGAGTGGACGAACGTGGGACCGCTGCGCGCGCGCCGCGACCACTACTGGTCCGAACTCGGCAAGACGACCGCGTTCCTCGCCACCTCGCTCGAGGAGGCATACGGCCTCGCGTACGTGGAGGCAATGCTCTCAGGGGTCGTGGGGATCTTCCCAGATCGGGAGTGGGTGTACCGTCTCGTCCCCAAGGACTACCCGTTCGTGTACCGCACCCGCGATGAAGCGGAAAGGTTGCTCATTCGGGCAGTCACAGACCCGGCGTCCTGTCGCGCAGAACTCGACGCGCTCGTGGGCCGTCCATTCACGGAGTGGGTGCGCGAACACCACGACCGCCGCGATTTCGAGCAGGTATTCAAGAGGACCGTGAGCGACTGGTTCGAGTAGCTGGCGCGGCGCGGCGCCGGTTGTCGTCCCGAACCCACTCACTGGAGTGGCAAACGCGCGGCATGAGGCCAAATGGCGTCCTAAACCCACTCACTGGAGTGGCAAACGCGCGCTGGGTTGCCGGGTGGTGTGCCGAACCCACTCACTGGAGTGGCAAACTCGCGCCGCGCTCAGCGCAGTGCGTCGATAATCTCGTTGAGCGTGACGGAAGGGCGCATGACTGTGGACGTCTTGGCGTCGTCGGGCCGATAGTACCCGCCGATGTCAGCAGGCGAACCCTGGACGGCGAGTAGCTCGGCTGAGATCTTCTCCTCCGCTGCTCCGAGTGCCTCGGCAACCGGCGCGAACACCGCGCCAAGCTCCGAATCCGCCGCCAACTCCCGCGCCCAGTAGAGGGCCAAGTAGAAGTGCGAGCCGCGATTGTCGATTGAGCCGAGCCGCCGCGCCGGGGACTTGTTCTCGTTGAGCAGAGTCCCGGTGGCGCGATCCAGGGCGTCGGCGAGGGAGTGCGCGCCCGCCTTGTGGAGCGATTCCGCGAGCGCGAGGAACTCGCCGAGCGAGTCCCAGCGCAGGTAGTTCTCGGCCACGAGCTGCTGCACGTGCTTCGGCGCCGAACCGCCGGCGCCCGTCTCGTAGAGGCCGCCGCCGTTCATGAGCGGCACCACCGAGAGCATCTTGGCGGAGGTCCCCACCTCGAGGATGGGGAAGAGGTCCGTGAGGTAATCGCGCAGCACGTTGCCGGTCACCGAGATGGTGTCCTCGCCGCGGCGGATGCGCTCCACAGAGTACGCGGTGGCCTCGACCGGGGACATGATCTCGATCGTGAGGCCCTCGGTGTCCTCCTCCGCGAGGTACGTCCGCACGGCCTCGATCAGGTTGCGATCGTGCGCGCGGGCCGGGTCAAGCCAGAACACGGCCGGGGCGCCAGTGGCGCGGGCGCGCGTCACGGCGAGCGTCACCCAGTCGCGGATCGGCGCGTCCTTGGTCTGGCAGGCGCGCCAGATGTCACCGGCCGCCACCTCGTGCCGCATCAGCACCTCGCCCGCGGAGTTGACCACCTCGACCGCGCCATCGGCCTCGATCAGGAACGTCTTATCGTGCGAGCCGTACTCCTCGGCCTTCTGCGCCATCAGGCCAACGTTCGGCACCGAGCCCATGGTGGCGGGGTCGTAGGCGCCGTGCGCCTTGCAGTCCTCGATCACCGTGGCGTACACACCCGCATACGAGGAATCGGGGATGACGGCGATCGTGTCGTCCTCCTCGCCGTCTGGTCCCCACAGGTGCCCACCGCCCCGGATCATCGCGGGCATCGAGGCGTCCACGATCACGTCCGAGGGGACGTGCAGGTTCGTGATGCCCTTGTCCGAGTTGACCATCGAGAGGCGCGGGCCCGCGGCGATACCAGCATCGAACGCGGCGCGAATCTCGGCGCCGTTCGGCAGTGCGTCGAGGCCCGCGAGGATCGCGCCGAGGCCGTCGGCGGGGGAGAGGCCGGCGTCCGCGAGGTCCTGGCCGTACTGCGCGAACACCTCGGGGAAGAACGCCTCCACGGCGTGACCGAAGATGATCGGGTCCGAAACCTTCATCATCGTGGCCTTCATGTGCAGCGAGAACAGCACGTTCTCGGCCTTCGCGCGCGCCACCTGCTCGGCAAGAAACGCGTCGAGCGCGGCGGCGCTCATGAACGTCCCGTCCACAACCTCGCCCTCGAGAACGGGGACGGACTTCAGGACCTGGCTCTCGCCGTCGTCGTTCACGAACCGAATAGTGAGCGTGTCATCCTGCCCGACGACGACCGACTGCTCGTTCGCTGCAAAGTCGCCGCTGCTCATGGTGGCAACGGCGGTCTTTGACGCCGCAGACCAGGCGCCCATGCGGTGCGGATGCGCCTTGACGTAGTTCTTGACGGCGGCGGGGGCGCGGCGATCCGAGTTGCCTTCGCGTAGCACGGGGTTGACGGCGCTGCCCTTGATCTTGTCGTAACGTGCGCGGGTCTCGCGCTCGGCCGCGGTGGAGGGTGCCTCGGGGTAGTCCGGGACGGCGATGCCCTGAGACTGGAGCTCGGCGATCGCGGCCTTCAGCTGGGGGACCGAGGCGGAGATGTTCGGCAGCTTGATGATGTTGGCCCCGGGGCGGGTGGCGAGCTCGCCCAGCTCGGCGAGGGCATCTCCGATGCGCTGCTCCTCCGGGAGTTGCTCCGCGAAGGCCGCCACGATGCGGCCCGCGAGGGAGATGTCTTTGAGTTCGATGTCCACGTCCGTGGGTGCGGTGAACGCCTCGATGATCGGCAGGAGCGAGTAGGTGGCGAGGAGGGGCGCCTCATCCGTGCGGGTGTACATAATCGTGGGCATTGAGACTCCTTGACGTCGAGATATCTTGATGTCGAGATACTGCACTAATGCTAGCGGATGGGGGCGTGGCATGCGCCCGATCTCCATCGCTGTGTGCGGGCATGTGCGGGCGCCTCGTCCTCGCGCCGATTGCGCCGTGTTCCCATGCGTCCCGAAGTTGGAGGCGGGGTTTTTGGGTTTTTGGGCAGAACCAACAAAACCCCCC
>JAKDIE010000259.1 GCA_030450655.1 Ruaniaceae bacterium | reverse complement strand
GCGGCGGGTGCGCTGCGCGAAGCCCTCGAGGAGTCGGGGCTGGAGGCCGCCGAGACGGCGATTCCCGCACCACCAGTCGGCACGATCGCCGTCTGCGCGGCAGGGCCGCCCGGGAGGAATGCCACGGCAACCTCGAAGCCTGCCGTGTCGAGGATCCCCCTCAGCGAACCGGTCGAGGCGATCACCTGAGAGGCTGCGCCGGCCGAGAAGGCAGTCGCCGGGTCTCCGGAGAGAACTGCGGCGTTGCCCGCGTTGACGAGATCCTGCGCGAAGGTCAGCGCCTCCACGGTCTCGGGTCCGGTCAACGGCGAAAGGTCCCACTCGTTGCTCCATGCGCCGCCATAGCTCCACACCAGGTTCGCCATCGTCCACGCCGGGTACTCGGCATCGTTCGGGTAGCCGAAGCCGATCAGATCCGACGAACCCGCGTCCCGCACCTTCTGTGCGTTCTCAGCGACCTCTTCCCACGTGGTGGGGGCCTCAGTGATGCCCGCCGCCTCGTAGTGGTCCTTGTTGTAGTAGAACAACGGGGTTGAGCGCGCGTAAGGCACCGCGTAATTGCTTCCCTCGTATTCGTAGTCGCCGTAGAGGGCCGGAACGTAGGTGGAGGTGTCCTCGCCGATCGCCTCGAGGATGGGATCAATCGCAGTGATTGAGCCGTTCATGAACTGCGGGAACCAAGTGGCGTCAGAGAGCACAACGAGGTCACCGGCGTCACCGCTCACCTGGGCGGTCTGGAACTTCTGAGCCACCTCTTCGTAGTTCGCGCCGGCCGTCACGTGGTTGACCGTGATGCCTGTCTCCTCGGTGAACTTCGCGATGATCTCCTTCTCGAGATCGATCGATCCTCCCGGGTGGTTCGTCCAGAACGTCACCTCGTCAGCCGGTTCGACGCCGGCGTAGTCGATCCCAGGCTCATCGGAGCCCGTGCCTGCGTCCGAGTCGCCGTCGGAGAGGCTCGGACCGCAGGCGCTGAGCACCAGCGCGGTGGCGGCAAGAGCAGTCACCATGGTGCCGCCTCGGGAGAGTGTCGTGAGTCTTGAAGTCATCAATTCGTGCCTTTCGTATCAGTTTCGTCAGATATGAGTTTGTGCAAGTAATGGTTGGTCAGCGGGTGGTGTCGTTCCGGGCCTCTCCTTCGGGTGCGGGTAGCGTCACTTGACGGCACCCTGGGTGAGGCCCGCCACGATGTATCGCTGCAGGAAGGCGAAGAGGATGAGGACCGGAAGGATCACCAGGACCGCACCCGCCATGAGTATCCCGTAGCTTCCGGTCTCACTCTCGATCGACTGCAAGAGGTTCAAACCGACTGGCAGCGTCATCATCCTCGGACTGTCCGTGATCACGAGTGGCCACAGGAACGCGTTCCACTCACCCACCACCGTGATGAGCGCTACGGTAGCGATCGTTGGGGTGGTGACCGGCACAACGATCTGCCAGAGCTTGCGCCAATGCCCTGCCCCGTCAAGTTCCGCAGCCTCCAACAGTTCGATCGGAAGCGTCTTGTTCTGCTGACGCAGGAGGAACGTTCCGAACGCCGTACCGAGGCCAGGCAGGATGATTCCCCACAACGTGTTCCGTCCCCCCAGAGATGAGATCGTCATGTAGTTGGGAAGCAGCGCAGCCTCCGGCGGCACCATGAGTGCCACCAGGATCGCCATGAAGAAAATGTTCTTGTACTTGAAATCGATGAACACGAGCGCGTACGCGGACGTGATCGCAAGCGTGAGCTTGATGAGTGTGCCCACCCCGGTCACGATCAGGCTGTTCATGAAGACCCTGCCGAGCGGCACCCGATCGGCCACCTGCGCGTAGTTCTCCAGAGTGGGTGCCTGCGGGAGAATCTGCGGGTTCAGCGTGACGATCTCGGAGACCGGTTTGAAGGAGGAGAACGCCATCCAGATCAGCGGCAACGCGATCAGCACGAATGCGACGATCATCGGGAGGTAACCCGCGAGGATGGTCGAGGGAAGGTTCTCTTTCGCGAACGCCTTCTTCCGTTCCGACCGACTGACCGTCCGGTTGATCTCGCGGTCCTTGCGGCGGTGCGCACTTTTGGTGCCGAAGGAACTCATGCGTAGTGCACCTTTCGCTCAACGAAGCGCATCTGGACGAACGTCAGGAGGAACAGCGTTGCGAAGAGGACCACCGATATCGTCGCAGCGTATCCGGCGCGCTGATACGTGCCGAACCCTTGCAGATAGATCTCGAAGATCAGAGTGTTCGTGCCGTTGCCCGTCGGAGTCATCGTCCGCAGCAGGTCGAACGCTTGCATCGAGTTCAGGATCGTCGCGACGAGGAGGAAGAACACGGTGGGTGTCAACAGCGGCAGGACGATGTTGAAGAACCTCCGGAAGGGTCCGGCGCCGTCGATCGATGCTGCTTCCATCAGATCACTTGGAATCGATTGCAGCCCGGCGATGAAGATCACGGCCGCATAGCCGAGGTTCTTCCAGATGTACACAATGATCACCATCACCAGTGACAATGTGGGGTTGATGAACCATTCGGGCGATTCCCGCCCGATGAATGCCAGGAGGTACCGCAAGATCCCGATGTTCGGATCGAAGATGAAGTTCCACACCAGGCCGACGCCGACCCCGGAGAGCACGTATGGCGAGAACACTGCGGTCCTCGTGAGGCCTCGGCCAGGTAGCCGGCGGTTCAGCACGAGGGCCAGGAGCAGCCCGATGATCATGGAGCCCGCCACGGTGGCCACAGTGAAGATGACCGTCACCCGCCACACTTCGAGCCCACCCGGGGAGGTGAAGAACTCGACGTAGTTCGCGAGCCCTATGCGCTTCGCGGAGGACGATCCCATTCGCCAGTCCAACGTGGAGAAGTAGATGTTCATCCCCAACGGGTAATAAATGAATGTCGCGATGAGTGCGAGGTTCGGCCCCACAAACGCGAAGAACCACAATGCGTTACGACGGCGCTTACGCCGGAGCTCGTGGCTCCGCGACTTCTCTATTTGGTGCATTGTTTCCGTCTGCTGGTGAGTGTCAGGCTCCGCCGTCACTGGCGAAGTCGTCGTACATCTTGATTCTTAC
>JAKDIE010000258.1 GCA_030450655.1 Ruaniaceae bacterium | reverse complement strand
GTGCCTGTGATACCGGCGTGTGGGCGGGGATGTTGCCGGCGTTGAGGATGCCGGGGGCCGCGCTGGGCCGCAGGGTGGTGGGTGTGAACCCTTCGAGGAGTGTTCGCCACCCGGCTCTCATTCCATCGGCTCCCAGATCGACGACGCGTACGGCGCCCGTGAGCAGGTGGGAGCCTCCGGGCAAGAGGAACTCGGAGGCATGAGTCGCCGTCTTGACAATGATCGATCCCACCCGGGTTCCCGAGAGGACGGTCTTGGTTGTACCGCCAGCCCACCCAGCGACGGGGATGAAGAAGGTTCCGATGTTCGCAGCGGATTCGGTGAAGCTGGCGACGCCGTCTTCCTCCCATCGATGCCAGCCATTTCCGTCGGCAAGATGAGCCTGGTGATCCCACCCGATCAGACTCCCCCACGCGGTGGCCGCCACGTTGCGCCTGTCGTCCAGCCACATACCTTCTTCTGTGTACATGTCCGCAGTGAGCAGGACGACGACGGTGGAAAGGGCGAAGTCTCCTACCCCAAGCCACGATTGGGCGGCGGTGGCGCCGCTCCATTGGCCCGTGATCGCGTCACGGCCGATCAACGAAGCTCCTCCGGTCCAGAGACCGTGCCAGAAATTTCCCAGCCCATGCCCCACTGACTCGGTGCAGTTTCGGTCTTCGGTTATCGGTTGACCCCAGGTGGAGAGCTCCGGGTGCGCCTCCAGTAATTCGGCCGTTAGCACCTGCACCGGCGCCACGCACTGGGTGCCCAACTCGGCGTTGATCGCGTTTGCGCATGCTGCAGCCGCAGTCGAGACTCGCTCGATGATGTACCTGTATTCGGCCAGCAGTTGCTCGTTCCGCTCCACCGCCGGCCCGTGTTCGGACCAGGGGATCGTCGTCATGCCCATCGGGTCCATGCTCGTTCCGATCATGTCTGCTTGGGCAACCGGCGCTGCTTCCCAGTAGCCCATGAACGCGAACGAGCCCCGCGCCTCGAGGTTTGTCACTTCATACCCGTTCAGAGCCTCGATCCGGAATGCTGCCGCCCGGGACTCCAGATTCTCCAGCGCCTCCTTGATGGGCGCGAGATCCGACGCATAGGTGTTGAGGGCGCTCGCGACTCGAGTGGTGACACCCTTCATGTCACTGGCCCCGTTGACGGCCGGCGTCATCAGCGCGTACACCGCTTCCCTCTCGGGCGTCTCGAAGACCCCTGGAGACTGCAACCCGCGCCACGCCGTCTGGGCGTCCTGCGCTGCGACGTCAACCTCGGAACCGATCGCGGTGATCGTGTCCGCGCTCGCATTGATGAGAGAGGTGTCAAGATCCGCAGACCGGCATGGGAACATCTCCGGGTTGATTAGTCCGCCATCGGCAACACACACATCAGAAGGAATCGACATGCCTCACCCCTGCCCGTATCCATGCTCATCGAAATACGTGAAGTCCCCAGACTGTGCGGTCGCAAACATCTCCGACTGGAACGTGGACGCCATCTCTTCATTGCCACCATTCAGTGCTGTGCCGGCATTCCCGACTCCTGCGATTCCGGCACCAACGTGATTGACGATGCCCCGGAGGTTTACGGATTGCTGCTCGGAGAGGACGCTATCCACGGCTTGAGAGACGCAGGCGGTGACCCCAGCTCCCCAGGTGAGCCCGCCGAATATCTCACCGAGTCGTTGCTCAGTGACGATGCCGAGAAGTGCGTTGTATGCCGTCTCCGTCCCAGTCAGGACATTCAGAACCTCGGCTCCGTCCATCTTCCATTCAGACATGAGCCACCGCCTTCCAATCGATCATCACAATTTCTCTTTCACGATGCCCCCGACGGCGGAGGCCAAGTCCTCAACGAGGGCGCGGCTGGCCGAAGTCGCCGAGAACGGGATGGTGATCTCTGTCCAGAGAGCGAACGATGCCGGAGGCTCACGCAGTTGAGCGGTTGCCTCCACTGCGACATAGACCGGAACTGACTCGAATAGGGTCAGGACCGGCTCGCCGTCGGAGCCTAGAAGGAGTGCGATCTCACCGTCGCGATACGAGACCACAGAGCCTCCTGGGAGCGCGTCACCTACGGTCTGCGCTAGCTGCTCCGGCCTGATAGGAGTGTTGCTGAGTACCACGAGTTCGGTGGGCATCTACGTCCACCCCCGAGCCTCGAACCCCAGGGCCCTCTCGAGGCGTTCTTGGTCGAGGTCGTAGGCGAAGGCGCTTAGCTGCGCCCACAGGGCGTCACGTCCGGTCATCCGCACGAGCGCGCTGGGGACGCGGCCCGGTCCCAGCATCGTCACGTCGTGGTGTTCGGCGAGACGCGCACACTCGAGATTGAGATCGCGTACTGCCCGAGGGCCGATCAGCACCGCAAGGGGGCCGTCGACAGGCTGGCTGCCGGGACGGTACCCATACCTGCCATTGACGCGGACGATCTCGCCCGCAGTCACGAGTGCAACGAGCGGCCGGAACCGCTCCACGAGCCCCGACATCATGTCCGTGATGATTGGCATCGCACTCTCGCGTCGCTGCTCGGGCGGGTGCCCGGATAGGAGCGGAAGCGGTACTCCACCGTGCGCGCGTTCAACGATCCCCGTGCGTGTGCGCCCCAAAGTGAGCGATACCCACGCATCGTGTTCCGAAGCTGCGAGGATCGGATCGGTTTGCGGCATCTGCCGCTGCGCCAAATCCGTCAGCGCACCGTGGTCCCACACGTGTGTGAGCGGCTCGTCTCGACCGTAGCGTTCGAGGGTGCCGCCTCCGAGGCCGCCCACGGCATGCTCGGCCAGGGGCCCAATCACGGTGCCCTCGTCCGCGCGGTCTCCCGCATAGATGTCGAAGAACAGCGCTGGGGCTGCAAAGTCATCCACGTTGATCGGTGAATGGCGCTCGCCGATCAGATCGCGCGCCGCAAGGCGCAGCGGCGGCCGGGGGCCGGCGAAGAATGGCTTGCCGCGGCCCAGCACGACGGGGTGCAGATAGAGCCTGTATTCATCGATCAGGCCAAGCTCGGTCACGCTGCGGGCGATGTCCGGTCCGCAAACCGCGATCTCCCCGTCGAGCCGGGACGTCAGCCCGCGTATC
>JAKDIE010000022.1 GCA_030450655.1 Ruaniaceae bacterium | reverse complement strand
GACCCAGTCACAGGTCTTCACACAACCGTGGCGACTGGGTCCTCACTCAACCCAAACGTCCTGGGTCCTGCGACTGGCGCGCAGGACGACGAAGCACCGAAAGCCACCTCGCCCAACACTCGTCATCCCGCGCTGGCTAACCTTCGTCATCCTGCGCGGAGGCGTAGCCGGAGTCGCAGGACCCAGTCACAGGTCTTCACACAACCGTGGCGACTGGGTCCTCACTCAACCCAATCCGCGGCAAGATCCTGCCACTCCGGATTCAGCTCCTCGATGAGAGCGAGCTTCCACTTGCGGGCCCTGTTCTTGATCTTCTTCTCGAGCTCGATCGCTTCAAGGATGCTTCCACATTCGCCGAACCAGACGAGTCTGTCCACCTTGTACTTACTCGTGAATCCACCCACGAGATGTTCTCGATGTTGGTAGATCCGCGTCACCAAGTCGCTGGTGACCCCCACATAGAGGGTGCCGTTCCGTTTGCTCGAGAGGATGTACACGTATGCTCCTCGCTTCACCTCACCAATCCTCACGCCTGGGTCCTGCGACTCCGCTTCGCTTCGCGCAGGATGACGAAAAGCGGGAGCGCAACTTCCGTCATCGGGCGCGGCCCAACCCTCGCTCTCGTGTTACGTCGCGTAGGTGAGGACCGGGATTGCGCCGATCGCGCACATCGCGGCGCACACGTTCACTGGACCCACCATGGTGAAGCCGCGGGCCTTGAGTTCCTTGGCGAGCGCCGTCGAGCGCTCCGTGGTCACCGGGATTTCCAGCCGCTTCGCCTTCTCCAGCGGCTTCGCCTTTCGCGAGGGTTCGGCGAACTCCCAGAGCAGCCCCGCCACGCCGTCGGGAAAGGTATTCCTCAGTTCGACGGCGGCCCGCGCGTTCGTCCGGGTCGCTTCGACCTTGCGGCGGTTGCGGATGATGCGTTCATCGGTCAGGGCGCGCTCCACGGCGTCGTCACTCCAGTCCGCGAGCGTATCGATGTCGAAGCCCTCGAACACCTCGCGGAAGCCGTCCCTGCGGCGCAGGATCGTGGCCCACGAGAGCCCTGATTGGAACGTCTCGAGCATCAGTCGCTCAAACACGCCTGCCTCGTCGCGCACCTCCTGCCCCCACTCGTTGTCGAAATACTCGCGCATCATCGCCGTGCTGTCTGCCCACTGGGGGCGCCGCCTGCCGTCGTCGCCCTCAACCAGGGCGAAGGGGTCTCGAATCATCACGCCATTCTCCTCTCTGCCGGCGGCGGCACAGGTTCGTATGCGTAGCATCCGCGCCACCACTCAATCTGGAGGTTCCGCGACGCTGCCGTGGCGATTGCCAGCTGTGCGTCACTAACCCCACCGCGTTCGCGGAACCTCTTGGCGAGAGACTATGCGCGGCCACCCACACGGCGCACGCCCCCTCGCATCCGCCTGTGGATGGCGCCCCGCCGCGCGGGTGGGGACGCGGTTACGCCCGCCCGTCACGCCGGCAGAGAACCCGCTCCAACCGCCGCTGTTCGTTCGGACGTCTCGCCCGCCAGCGCCGTCCCGCCGCTGGGGCTACGATGCCAGGTCGAGGAGGAGTTGGTGAACCCGCAAATCACCCGAGATCTCGGGGTGGAAGGCCGTGGCGATCCGCGCGCCATGCCGCACTGCCACGGGGTGACCCTCCACGGAGGCGAGCACCTGGACGCCGTCGTCCCAGGACTCAACCCACGGCGCGCGGATGAAGGTGGCGTGCATGGGCGAGCCGTCTGGGGTCCACGTGAGCGAGACCTCCGCCGAGTCCACCTGCCGCCCAAACGCGTTGCGCCGCACGGTCATGGGGATCGCGCCGAGGGTCTGCTGGCCGTCGATGCCGTCCCCGAGATCGCGCGCCAGAAGGATCATCCCCGCGCACGAGCCGAGCACGGGCAGCCCCGCCTCGATCCGCGCGATCAGCGGCTCCCGCAGGTCGAAGGCGCGCAGCAGCTTGTCGATCGTGCTCGACTCCCCGCCGGGGAGGACCAGTGCATCAACAGCGTCCAGCTCGGAGCGCCGTCGGACTCGAACAACCTCGGCACCACACGCCTCCAGCGCCGCGGCATGCTCGCGCACATCGCCTTGCAGTGCGAGAACCCCGGCCCTCATGAGCTCAACTTTTCCACTCGTCCAGGGTAGTCGCGACGTTCCAGGTTCAGCGACCACCGGCCATGGCTCAGAGCATGCGGCGGCGCACATTCACCCTAGTCGCATGTCTGACAAACGTAGTACAATTGCCGAATGGGCAACATCACAAAGAGGGAACTCAACCAGCGCACAGCCGCCGTGCTGAGCCAAGTCACCGAAACTGACGATCTCGTCGTCACCGAGAGGGGCATTCCGCGTTGGCGCGTCAGTGCCGTTCTCGATCGGGATTCGACTCTCGAACGGCTCGAGCGAGAGGGCCGGTACGCGCCACCGGCGTTCGCTCCTACGCCCTGGCCACACCACCCCGGCGGGCGGTCATACACGGATGCCCAGGTTGAGACACTACTTCGCGAGATGCGCGGGGAGCACTAACCAATGGCGGAGGAACTCATCTATCTTGACTCCTCGGTAGCACTGCGCACGATCCTTGACGTGCCCGAACGCGAGCGCCTCCAGGCATGGATGGGGCGGCCGAGGACAACATTCCTTTCGTCCCGCCTTCTGCGCACTGAGGTCATTCGCATCCTGCGGCGAGATGGCCGGCCCCTATCGGATGGTGCGCCGCTCCTCGATCGTGTGGGAATGCTCGACATCACCCGCGAAACCCACAGGGTCGCCGAGTCAATCGAACGCCAGATCAAGACTCTCGATGCGCTGCACCTGGCGGCGGCTCTGCTCGTGGGCGACCTTGTTACGGTCGCCACGCATGACTCGACGATGAAGACAGTCGCCGTTCACCTAGGGCTCCAAGTCATCGACCCGGTTGAGCGCACCAGTGGAACTTGACCGAATCGAGTGGGTCACACGAGCGTGAAAAGCGACTCGCGCACGTCACCTTGGGGTGCCAGAACTCCAGCTTTCATGCGACCATCCCCTTTCGATCAGAGCGCCACAACCCGCCGGAACCCGGCTTCCACGGCATCCATCAGGCTTCCAGGGAGCACGAATGCCGTGGGATCCAGGTCCGCGCGATCCACCGTCATCGGCTGAGACACATTCACCACCGAATCCTTCGCCAGGCCGGAGGCCACAGCGGGAACGAAAACATTGCCCGGGTGCCGCACGAGATCCGTATTGGAGGTGATTGGCAAAACAACCACGGTCGAGATCCGGGACTTGTTGTACTGATCAGACTGCACGACGACGGCGGGGCGTCGCTTCGAAGGCGCACTGCCACGAGGTTCCCCGAAATCGACCCAGCACACCTCTCCGCGGCGGATCACCACTCGTCCGAACCATCTACGAGGCGCGCATTCACTGCCCTCCGGAATCCAGACTCGTCTTCGCCCGGCTGCCCGATCGCATCGATTGCTTCGTCGATCTGAGCCGTGAGATTCACGTCCGCAAGATCCTCCGCGTAGCGCTCTGCGGCACGCCGGTAGAACTCGGAGCGCGTCATTCCATGCTTCCGCGCAATCCTGTCGAAGAGTTCTGCGGCATCATCCGGGAGGCTGATTGCTGTCTTCATACGCCAACGGTATAACTATTTCTACCGCTCCACTAGGGCCGCGGAACTACCAGCCCCGCTCAGCGAGGCGGTGGGGCTCGGGGACGTCGTCCACGTTGATGCCCACCATCGGCTCGCCCAGCCCACGCGAGACCTCCGCAATCACGGACGGATCGTCGTAGAACGTGGTCGCCTTGACGATCGCGGCGGCGCGCGCTGCCGGATCGCCGGACTTGAAGATCCCCGATCCCACGAACACGCCCTCGGCGCCGAGCTGCATCATCATCGCCGCATCCGCCGGCGTGGCGATCCCGCCCGCAGTGAAGAGCACCACCGGCAGCTTCCCGGTCGCGGCGATCTCGCGCACCAGCGGCAGCGGCGCCTGCAGTTCCTTCGCGGCCACGTACAGTTCGTCCTCGGGCAGCGAGGCCAGCGCCGCGATCTGCGCGCGAATCTTACGCATATGGGTGGTGGCGTTCGAGACGTCCCCCGTGCCCGCCTCGCCCTTGGATCGAATCATCGCCGCGCCCTCGGAGATGCGCCGCAGCGCCTCCCCCAGGTTCGTGGCGCCGCACACGAACGGGACGGTGAAGTTCCACTTGTCGATGTGGTGCGTGTAATCGGCCGGCGTGAGAACCTCGGACTCGTCGATGTAATCGACGCCGAGCGATTCAAGCACCTGCGCCTCCACGAAGTGCCCAATGCGCGCCTTCGCCATGACCGGGATCGACACCGTCTCGATGATTCCGGCGATCAGATCCGGATCGCTCATGCGCGCCACGCCACCCTGCGCGCGAATATCGGCCGGCACACGCTCGAGCGCCATGACGGCTACCGCACCCGCGTCCTCCGCGATCTTCGCCTGCTCGGGCGTCACCACATCCATGATCACGCCACCCTTGAGCATCTCGGCCATGCCGCGCTTGACCAGGTCAGTTCCTCGCTGGGGGCTGTTCTCGCTCATCGGCGCAATCCTTCTGTGATTCCCGGCCCGCAGCCTGCGAACCGTCTAGGCCTTTCATCCTAGTCCGACGGCGACGCCGGCCGAGTCTGCGCCCAACACCCGGTCACGCTCAGCGGGCGAGGTCAAGATCCCGCACAACCACATCGGCCCGCGCGATCCCGGCGATGATGCGTTGCGCGTTCGGCTCGTCGACGGCGTCCACCCATGCCCGCGCATCCGGCTCACTCTTGCCGAACTGAACGTGGCGGGCCACGAGGCGCGCCCGCCGCAGCTCATCGTCAACATCCCGGTACCACACCTCGTCCAAGGCGCCGCGCACCTCGGACCACGGATCGTCCCCGTCCAGCAGATAGTTGCCCTCGGTGATGACGACGGCGGTCTCGGGCAGAACCGGGATGGCGCCCGCGATGGGTTGCTCGAGCGTGCGATCGAACTCGGGGGCGTACACGATCGAGCCGGTTTCCGTGCGGATCCGGCGCAGCAGCGCGAGGTAACCATAGGCGTCGAAGGTATCGATGGCGCCTTTCCGCCCGCGCCGCCCGAGGCGCTCGAGCTCGGAATCCGCCAGATGGTAGCCATCCATCGGCACCCAGGCTGCGCCGGGAATCGCACGCACCAGTGCCTCCGCGAGCGCCGATTTCCCCGAGCCCGGGCACCCCACCACGCCAATGATCACCCGTCTCCCGGTGGCGGCACGCACCCGCACGCGCTCCACGAGGGCGCCAAGATCACTCATCTCACAGGGTTGCGACGCCGCCATCAGAGGCCCCAGTCGTCGTCGTAATCGTCCTCACCGCCGGGCAGCATCCGATACGCGCCCGCTAGCATCGTTCCTCGTGCGATAGGCGCGCGCAATCCGGGCGGCGCCACGATCTCCCCGCTGGCGGGATCACGAGTGAAGAGGCCGAGCTCCGCGAGTTCACTCATTCGCGCGGTGACGTACCCGACTGTGAGATGCCCGGCGTGCTCCCCTTCCGATTCCTGCGCCGGGACGTCGATCCCCAGGGCGTGGAGAACCTCGGCCTCCAGCGCGCGGTCCAAACGGTCACCCACATAGGTGGACGTGTACCCGAGCTCACTCGACAGCGCCTGTGCGAGGAATGCAGCCACCAGCATGTCCGCGTGATCACTGGGCGGGAGTTCTTCAGAGCACCACTGCGCCGCGGCGGACCCGGGGCGCACGCGGGTGCCCTTCACCTCGATCAGGTCCGCGACCCGCAGCGCCTCCCACCACCCTGTGAGGAGCGGAACGTCCCACATTGAGAGTGCGTACACCGGGCCATTCTCGTGCGCGCGGAGCCATTCCTCGCGATCGAACGTGGGATCCTCGACGTTAATGCCGTGCAGGGGGTGCTTGCTGACGCCCACCACGTCGAGCCCGAGTAGCGCGGAAACTGGCCGGATATCGGCTCGGCGCAGCGCGCCGGTCGAGGTGACTGGCAGGGAAGCCCCGATGAACTCCAGCAGTCCACGCACCGCCGAGACGATGCGGGTGCCCGCCAACGTGACGCGCACGTCCTTCGGGTCGAGTTGCTCCTCGGCCGCCATGATGCCCACGAGGAGCTCCGCCATGGGATTGTCATCCGGCCCGATCCCGAGCGAGTCTTCCACGATCTCGTGCGCGTCAACCCACTCCTCGACGCGCTGCCCGTTCCCGAGGCGGAAGTGGATGTACGCGTCAAAGACCAAGAGCGTCAAGCTTGCAGCCTCGGCGGATTCCGGATCGTACTCACCCAGCGCGTCCGAAATGAGTTCGACGACGAACTCCACCTCGCCCGGGTCGCACACGTCAATCCCGTCCCCGGCCGCCGCTTTGAACAGGTTCCGCAGTATCGGAACGCCGTCCGTGAGCAAGACCTCGGGCACATCGGGTTGGTTCTGCACCCAGTGGCCGAAATCGCGCAGTGCGGCCCGCGCCTCGAAGGAAATCACGGGCGGCGGCAGCATGGGAGCGTTCGTACTCCCACCACCGAACACGGAGCGGGAGGCGCGCGCTGGCTCGGCCCGCCGCGAGCCACCAGCCACCAGCAGTCGTTGCGATGCACTCTCCTCGCTCTCTCCGCGCATCGCCGCCACGGCCACAATCACGGCCGCAACGGCGAGCATGGTCCCTTCGAGGACCGCCTTGCCCGCGTAGTGCCTGATCAGCATGTCAGTCGAATCGAAAGCGTTCGATTCTCGCGCCACCTCGAGGATCTCCCTGGTCGACCCCCGCGGGACGCCAAGAATCTTGGGTGCAGTGGCCACCGCGAGTGCGCCGCGCACCTCAGGATCCGCTCCCCACTCGTCTAGGATCCCGAGCCCCGCACCGATCACATGCGCCACGGCGGCCGTGCGCCGTCCGGGATCGGAAGGGATCGCGTCGAGCAGCTCGAAGGCTTCCTCTGGGCGATCCTGCGCGAGCAGATTGCTGAACTGCCTTAGCAGGTCGAGCGCATTCGCCCGGTGAACACCCACTGGAGTGAACAGCTCGAGATTGTGACGCTCAGAGGCCTGCGACAAGGCGGCGTTCAGGCGATCGAGATCAACGCCGTTGGGATCGTCGAGATCGAAGCCATCCTCCTTCAGCAGCGGAGCGATCTGGTCGAGCATCTTCTTCGCCATGCCTGGCGTATGGACGATGCCGGCCGCCTTCATGACTGCGCGTACGTCAGGATCATCGAATGGACTAGTCATGTTCCAACGCTAAGGCGTTTGCGGCCTCCGTGGAAACAGATATCCACAGGCCGACGGCGTTGAGGCTAGTCCTCGACCTCGGCGAGCCGCCGATCCTCATCGCTCGCGCGCTCGATCTTGAACCCCGTGAAGCCGTACAGCACGCTCAGCAGCGGGCTGAAGATGTTGAAGAAGGCGAACGGCAGGTAGAGCAGCGCCGAGACGCCAAGCGTCGAACCCATAAACGCGCCGCACGAGTTCCAGGGCACGAGCGGCGAGGTGACGGTCCCCGAATCGGCGGCAAGGCGTGACAGGTTGGTGGGCGCGAGGCCACGCTTGGCGAACTCCGCACGATACGTGCGGGTGGGCAAAACGAGCGCGATGTATTGATCGCCGGCCACGATGTTGAGGCCGAGGGCCGAGGCGAAGACTGTGAGGTACAGCGCGCCGCGGCTGTGCGCACGCTCGAGCAGCGGATCCGTGAGGCGGTGGATGAGCCCGAGCTCGTCCATGAGCGCACCAAAGGTGACCGCGCCGATGATCAGCCAGAGCGTGAGCAGTAGCGAATCCATGCCGCCGCGCGAGAGCAGCCGATCGATCTCGGCGATTCCCGTGTTGGTGTGGAAGCCCGTGGCCATCACCTGCCACACGGACTTGATGGCGCCAACAACGGTCAGGTCCGTCTGCCCAATGAAGTCGGCGTACACCTTGGGCTGCAGGATCGCACCGGTGATGCCGGCGAAGATCGCCGAGAGGAAGAGCGCCATCGAGGCGGGCACCTTGCGTATCGAGAGCACCACGAGTAGCACGAGCGGCAGCAGGTTCCAGGGCGTGATGTTGAAGACCTCGCTCAGCTTCTCGAGCTCAACCTCCGTAGGCGCCGGCGGCACGGCATCGCTACCAGAGGTGAATCCGAGCACGAGATACAGAATCAGGGCGAGGCCGAAGGCCGGCAGCGAGGTCCATGCCTGCGCCTTGATATGCCGCATCACATCGACCTTCACCATCTGCGCGGTGAGAATGGTGGTCTCGGAGAGCGGCGAGAGCTTGTCACCGAGGTAGGCGCCGCTGATGACGGCGCCCGCGGTGATGGCGGGCGAGACGCCGAGCATCGCTCCGATGCCGAGCAGGCCCACGCCGATGGTGCCCGCAGTGGTCCACGAGCTGCCGATCGACATCGCAACGACTCCGCAGATGACTGCGCTCGCCGCATAGAACCACGTGGGCGAGAGCACGGCCAGCCCGTACGAAACCATGGTTGGGATCGTGCCCGAGAGGTTCCAGGTGCCGATGAGTGCCCCCACCGAGAGCAGAATGAACACCGCGGAGGTGATCGATCCCATGGCCGATTGCCCTGCCGCCTGCACATCGTTCCAGGCATGCCCATTCTTCAGGGCGATGACCGCCGCGATGAGGCACGCGGCAACGAGCGCCACCTGGATCGGCCCATCGAGCGCGTCGAGGCCGAAGAGGAGCAGCGAACTGGCGATCAGAACGGTCATCGATACCAGCGGGATGATCGCGTCCGCAAGCGATGGGGCTCGTTTCGCCCGGGGCTGCTCGAGGCTGTTCTTACTCATGTGATCCTCGTCGTCTGTTCAATCTTGTAGGAACCGAGCCGGTCGCGCACGAACAGGATCACCTCGATGCCCTCATTGCGCATCTGGCCACTCGTTGGAGTGCGTTGATGATAGGTATACACGAGAGCGGGACGCGGCGCGATAGCGTTCGCCACGCGTCTTTCCGGACGGCACTGCCCGACGACGCCCCCGCCACGAGCAACCAATCGAGCCCGCCTCAGCGCGCACCATGGAGCCACACGTTGAGGATGTCCTGGCTCATGCCGGGTCCTCGACCTGGACACGAGCGCCCCGAGGAACGAGGACGATCTCGTAGCCGGCCTTAGTCGCCGCGTCCCACACCGTGGCGCTTGAGACAGCCTCACCGCGTTCCATGCGGGACACGGTGGGACGTGAACTGCCGATCGCCTCGGCCATCGCTTGCTGATCGAGACCCGCACTCTTGCGCGCCGATGCGAGGGCAGTGCCCAGGGACGCCAGCGACCTGGCCCGATACCATGCTTGACTCATATTCGATTCAACCCTCTCGCCTGATCAGATAAATCAGTTCTGATTCATCCTAGCTACGTGGGCGATTGAATCACAAGGGATTCACACGCGATGCCGTGCGACGCTCTGACGGTCAGTAGAGATCGGGCCGCTCCCCCGGATCCCGGAATCCGTGGATGAACCCGATCCCGATGACCACCGCGCTGAGGATCATCGCACCCACCCCAAAGATCCACCCGAGCGCCATCCAGTCCTCGGCCCCAAACCCGGTGCCCGCGGATCCCACGCTTCCGTCACCGCTCAGCCACTCGCCGGCTGCCGCGAATGACATGTCCGGCCCACCCAGCACCACGAGCGCAATCCCCACCACCAGAATCGCGAAGCCCACGGTGATATACCCGACGGCGCGCCTCTGGTTGGGTAATTCGGCACCGAAGACTTCGCGGGACCTCCTGATGCCAACGATTGGCAGCACCAGCACGAACACCGTGAGCATCCCCGCGAACGCTGCGATCAGCAGCCCCACAAGTCCCGTGATGAGTAACTGCTCGCCGAGGCTGGCGGTGCCGCTTTTCACGCTCGCCGAGCCGAAAATCTTGGCCCACCAGTAGTGCCAGGACGCGTCCTCGACAGCCGCACGGTTGCTGGGAACCTGCCACAGCACCGTCGTCGTCAGCATTCCTCCGAGAATCAGCGGGATGGAACCGTATGCGCCCGAATAGATTCGGGCCAACAGGCGGCCGATGTTCGGTTCCTTCATGAACGCGCCACGAATCGACCACCAGATCGCGAGCACGGCGGGAGCGAACATCGGTAGCGCCCCGAGCATCCGGTCCCCCCGCACATCGTGCATGGAATCGTAGGAGCCAATCCCCATGACGACAAGGAGGAGGAGCGGTAGCAGAAGCGTGGGGAAGCGGTACGCCTGCGCCACGTCCTTGATCGCTGCAGCCCACACCGCGGGTTTGCGTGGCACCCGCCCCGCCGCGGGTTCTATGGCGTGGCGGCGGCGCATCCGTCGCCCTGCTCAACATCGGGGACGAGCCGCGCCCATTCATCGGGCGTGAGCTTGTCCCCGAAGCGTGAACAGAGCTCGCGCGCGGCCACCA
>JAKDIE010000257.1 GCA_030450655.1 Ruaniaceae bacterium | reverse complement strand
CATCAATGGGGACGCGCCTGGCTCGTGGCTTCGGAAATCTTTGCGCGGGGAGGTGCGCCACCCGTTGGAGCGCGCCGTGGACGAGGGGAGGCTCTCAATGCGCGGTGTCGATCGTGTCCTGCGAGTGGCGTGGAGCCTGGCGGATCTGCGGGAGTGCGACGCACTCACGGCCTCACTCGTAGGCGAGGCATTGGCACTGCGAGGAGGTGAGGACGTTGTCGCAGCATGAGGTGGCTCCCACCGCCGAGCACGTGGCGCTGGCCACATGGAGCCGGCTCGTGGAGCCCGGCGATGCGATGGCGCAGGCGGCCGTCCAGGCGATGGGCCCGTGCGAGGCCCTCCAGTGGCTCGAGAGCGCCACCGCGGCCGAGATCCCGCCTCAGTTGACGGAGCGGGTGGAGCGGTGGCGTCAACGTCTCGTGACCGCCGATATCCGCCGCGAGCTCGCGATGGCGCGCCACGTTGAGGCTCACGTGGTGATCCCATCCGATGACGAGTGGCCCGCTGGGCTGGATGATCTCGGCGCCGAGGCGCCGCTCGCACTGTGGGTGCGCGGGCACGTGCCTCCGTTGGCGCGGTCCATTGCCATCGTCGGGGCGCGCGCCGCCACCCGCTACGGCGAGCGTGCCGCCGCCGAGCTCGCAGTCGGGGCCGCGGATCATGGTGTGGTGATCGTCTCGGGCGGCGCCTACGGAATCGACGCCGCCGCCCACCGGGGGGCTCTCTCGGGAGAATCTGCGGACGACGCCACGGTGGCAGTGCTCGCCGGAGGCGTGGATCGCCTCTACCCGTCGGGCAACGAGTCACTCCTGCGGCGCATCGTAGAGGTGGGTGCCGTCATCTCGGAGCTGCCGCCCGTATCGGCGCCCACGCGGCACCGGTTCCTGGCGCGTAACCGGTTGATCGCGGCGATGACGAGCGCAACAGTCGTGGTCGAGGCGTCCCACCGTTCGGGCGCCCGATCCACCGCGAATCACGCCAGCCGTCTCCTGCGGCCAGTCGGCGCCGTTCCGGGGCCGATCACCTCGGCGCAGTCCGCCGGGTGCCACGCGATGCTGCGGGACGGGCAGGCCATGGCGGTGACGAGCGCCCAGGAGATGATCGAGCTCATCGAGGTGGTCGGCCACACACATGTCCAGGAACCCATCAGCGCCAGCGGTCCGCTCGATGGACTGCCGGAGGATCAGGCACGGGTCCTCGACGCCCTGCCGCTGCGCGCGGCCGTCTCAGTGCAGTCGATTGCGGCTGCCGCGGGGATGGCGGAACGCGAGGTGCGTGGGGCGCTTGGCCTTCTCGAACTCGCCGGCAAAGTGCGCAGAAGTGCCGATCGTTGGGCGAGGACGTGAGAGCCTGGGGAGATGGAGATCGCGGCGACGATGGCGGCGTACGAGTCGTACGTTCGTGACGAGCGGGGCCTTTCCGCGAACACCGTGACGGCGTACACGCGGGACGTCGCCGATCTCCTGGCGTTCGTCTACGGGCCCGACGCCGAGAGGGGTGACGGCGCAGAGTTCACTCTCGCCGCGCTTCGTGCCTGGTTGGGCACGGGCACCACCGCCGCGCGCACCACAATCGCACGCCGGGCGGCGTCGGCTCGGAGCTTCTCCACGTGGGCCGCGCGCACCGGGCTCATCCCCGCCGATGCGGCGGGGCGCCTGGCCTCGCCCAAAGCGGCCGCGACCCTCCCCACGGTGTTATCCGCGAAGTCCGCCGAGCGCCTCATGGAGTACGCCAAGGCTTCCGCAGAATCCGCCATTCAGGTGCGCGATTGGGCGGCGCTCGAACTCACCTACGCGGGCGGGCTCAGGGTCGCCGAGGTCGTCTCGCTGGACGTTCGCAGTCTCGATCTCGAGCGCCGCACGGTGCGCGTGATCGGAAAGGGCAACAAGGAGCGTGTGGTGCCCTTCGGGCGCCCCGCGGCCGAGGCGATCGAGGCGTGGCTCGCGCGCCGCCCGGAAATCGCCACTGCGGCGAGTGGTGACGCCCTCTTCCTCGGCGCGCGCGGCGGTCGTGTTGATCCGCGTACCCTGCGGGAGTCGCTGCACCGGCTTACCGCCCAGGCTGGCGTGAAGGATCTCGCCCCGCACGGCCTGCGCCATTCGGCGGCAACGCACCTCCTCGAAGGTGGAAGCGATCTGCGCACCGTCCAGGAGATCCTTGGACACTCGTCGCTGCAGACCACGCAACGCTATACGCACGTGACACCCGAGCGGCTCCGCGCCGCGTTTACGCAAGCCCATCCCCGCGCGTGAAAGATCCACCATGACACCGCTCCGCCGCCGCCTCGCGCCCCTGTGTGCCGCCGTGCTCGTCCTTGTGACGCTCACAGCCTGCTCGACTCCTGAGCCGGACGAGACCGCCAACGCCCTCGCGGCAGAGCTCACGGCCGGTGCCTTGACGGCGGTTCCCAGTACCGAAAGCCCGGATCTTGCAACGATGTTTGGTGGCCTCGCCGAGGCCGATCGCACGGTCACTCTGCTTGAGTGGCGCATCGATGAGGAGGACGCGGACCTCGCCCACATCGATTTGGAATGGACGTGGGACGTGGTGGGCCACGAGTGGACGTACACGACTGCGGCGCAGGCGGTGTGGGCCGAGGACGCGTGGACGGTTCAGTGGGATCCTGCGATCGTCCATCCCGCCGCCCAGGCGGACAGCGTATTCGAAGTCTCGCGCACCCGGCCTGATGATCGTGCCGAGATCGTCTCTCCCACGAGCGGGGCGCTCGTCACCTCGCGCGCGGTCTACAACATCGGCGTGGACAAGACCTTCGTGACCGATGCCGAGGCGCAGCGCGCCGCCGCGATCGAGCTCGCGGAGGGCCTCGGTTTCGAGGACCCCGAGTCCTACGCGGCGCGTGTCGAAGCCGCCGGAGAGCGCGCCTTCGTGCTCGCGGTTACGGTGCGCCAGGAGGACGCCGCAGCGTGGAACGTGGAGGAGCTGCGCCAGATCGAGGGCGTCAACGCCGTGAGCGCCACGGCACAACTCGGCCCCTCGTCCCGCTTCGCGGGGCCCCGGGGCGGGGGGCGGGGGGGGGGCCCCCCCCCCCGCCAATTATAATGCGCCGGGGCC